>DAOTXB010000435.1:0-9276 GCA_034435575.1 Anaerolineae bacterium | reverse complement strand
TTGCAACCATTCACACCGTCCCTAATTTGTGTGATTTCAACAATGTGACGGATTGTATCATGAGGCTTAACAAGGCGCTATGATTGGTGTGCTTTAACCTGTGCTACGATCTCCTCAATAATTGCATCAATGGGTTGTCTGGCGTCAACCTTGTAATGGCTGGTAGATTTTGCCTGTTGATCGAGTAGATGATAGAGCATGTGTCCTTGATGTTCGTACCAGGAGAAAACTCCGCTTAAATTGTCGATGATTGCCTCTCTAGACATCTCCAGTGGAAATTCCTTTAATGTGCGTTTGACGCGCCGCGCAAGGGCAATGCCTAAGGGCAGATCAAGATAGACAACAAAGTCAATCAGGTTATGCACTTCATCGCGTTGGTTGCCGAGCGGTTCTTCAAGAATTACATAGTGGTTTGGCTGGATTATTGTTCCAGTTTTTATGTGCGAGATGGCGACACCTTGACGCAGGGTTGCAACATCCTGTGCAAATTGAGGTGCGGTGAGAGCATTAGGGTCTGCGCCATTGTCCAACCATGCAGAAAAATCTTTGGGGTAGGTATTTTCGTTTTCATAATCGTCGAACATTAGCACAGAAGCGGGGGCAAGCGCCTCGCTCAGCTGATTGACAATGGTTGTTTTACCAGCGCCAGAAGTCCCTGCAATGGCAATGACAAAAGGTTTCATGGGGGAGTCTCTCCTTAATTTTGTCTCAATCTGTGCTACTTAATACTTCAATTGGGAGTGATCGGTTCAAAGTCTATGAGATCAGGACAAATGTCACCCTTTTTGACAAACCTTTAACCTCGTCTTAAAATCCAAGCTATGGTTAACTCGTTAGAGATGCTCGGGCTAATATAAGGAATCTGGCTAACTCTACTTGTCAAATTTCAATATACAGCGCGAGCTTAACCGTTAAAGTAGATTAGAATTTTTTTTCGGAGGACGTAATGAAAGAGTATAAAACGGATAAAATTAGAAATGTCGCTCTAGTGGGCCACCAGGGATCTGGCAAGACATCTCTGGTGGAATCCTTATTGTTCAATACCGGAGCGATCAATCGCCTCGGTCGAGTCGAAGAGGGGAATACCGTCTCCGACTGGGATGAAGATGAGAAATCTCGTGGTATTTCTCTCTCCACTTCCTTAGTACCCGTAGAGTTTGATGAACACAAAATAAATATTTTAGATGCCCCTGGCTATACCGATTTTCAAGGTGATATGAAAAATGCCATCCGTGTTGCAGACGCGATAATCGTCGTTGTCGATGCCGTAGCTGGTGTAGAAGTCGGCACGGAACTTGCCTGGGAATATGGCAAAGTATTCCAACAGCCCATCATCGTTGTTATCAACAAGATGGATCGTGAGAATGCTGATTTTGAAGGGACGCTCCAACAATTAAGCGATAGCTTTGATGATCATAAATTTGTTCCGGTGATGCTTCCCATAGGTAAAGAGGCCAACTTTAAGGGCGTGGTCAATCTGATGACCATGAAGGCATATTATGAAGCTGGCTCAGAACGTTCTGATTTACCAGATGATATGGCAGATGTCGCACAAGAAGGGCATCTTGCATTGGTAGAAGCCGCCGCTGAAGCTGATGATGATCTTATCGAAAAATATTTCGCGGAAGAAGAATTAAGCAGAGAAGAAATCCGGGATGGCATGCGTAAAGCCGCCCGTAATCATGATTTGAATACGGTACCGGTGTTTGTGACCTCCGCCACCCAAAATATCGGGACTATTCCGGTAATGGAGGCTCTGATTGCCTATACCTCTTCACCAGCGGCACGTCGTGTCGGTGTGCGTCGGGGTGATGAGGATACCGAAGGCGAATATATGACCGCGCCACAATCTGATGATGGTCCGCTCGCCGCTTATGTCTTCAAGACGACCAATGATAAATATGTGGGTACGCTCAACTATTTCCGAATTTTCTCTGGCACGGTTGAGGCTGGTACGACGGTTTATAATTCTTCGTCAGATACAGGCGAACGCTTCAACTCATTGATGACCATGTGTGGTAAGGATACCGATACGATTTCGGTACTTCATGCGGGTGATATTGGGGTTGTCGCCAAATTAAATGATACCAAAACGGGCGATACTTTCTGCGATAAGAAAGATTCATTTACAATTGTACAACCGACTTTCCCGGAACCACTCTACATGGTCGCCGTTACCCCACGTACTCAGGCAGACAGCGCCAAAATGGGGTCAATCTTGACCAATTTATGTGACGCAGACCCGACGCTACGCTGGCGACAAGACCCGGATGTTAAGCAAACGATCATTGAAGGTATGGGCGCATCACACGTTAATCTGGCGATTAGTCGGGCAGAACATCTTGGTGTAGGGATCGACACACAGATGCCAAAAGTCCCTTACCGCGAGACGATTACTAAAGAAGTCGAGGCGCATTATACCCATAAGAAACAATCCGGTGGCGCGGGGCAATATGCCAATATTTCTATGCGCCTGCACCCTAATGAGGGCGAAGGTTACGTCTACGAAACTAATATCTTTGGCGGCGCGATCTCGCAAGCATTCCAACCGTCGATTGATAAAGGCATTCGGCAAGTATTGCCCAACGGCGTTATTGCCGGGTTCCCGGTGGTAGATGTCAAAGTCGTTGTCTTTGATGGTAAAGAGCATCCGGTAGATTCTAAGGATATTGCTTTCCAGATTGCTGGTCGTGAGGGCTTTAGAGAAGGCTTCAGAAAAGCAAATCCGGTGTTATTGGAACCGATTGTTGATGTCAAGATTACTGTCCCAGAATCAATGATGGGCGACATTATGGGTGATCTTAATACGCGCCGTGGTCGTGTACAAGGGATGGATACAGTCGGTATCAAGAGTGTGGTAAAAGCACAGGTGCCGATGGCAGAAATGATGCGCTATGGTGCGGATTTACGCTCGATGACCGGTGGGCGCGGGATCTATACAATGGAATTTAGCCATTATGATCGTGTACCCACGCATTTACAGGATGATGTAATCAACGCACATAAGGTTGAGGCGGAAACGTCGTAGATCAACTTTTCTTAAGACGATACTAAATCGATAGAATCAAAAACACCGGTGACAGCACGTCGCCGGTGTTTTTTTGTTGTAACGAGTCAGAGCTTAGTCACTGCCACCCTGAGTGCTTGATTTATCTTCTTCGTTCTTGTCACCAAGATCAGCGAAGGGATCATCATTGTTCTCATTGTTCTGGTCAGCGGTATTATTTTGATTATCCGTCGTATCAACGACATTGCCGGACATATCAATAATGTGTCCATTACCGCTAGGTTCTGGAGGCGCTGGTTTCGCATTTTTCGCGTCCTGAGCTTCCTCTTCTTCTGCATCACGCCCCAGGCTGAAGTGTCCTGCATCTTTATCGGCATTAAGAACACCATCTGTCAGTTCTGCGGGGCTGTCATCCTGACGCTTAATCTCTTTCTGTGACATCCCGAATAGTTCCAGCATTTCTGCTTGTTCTACAATTTCGTTTGTCAGCAATGCCTCTGCGAGTGCTTCGAGCTTATCGCGATTTTCCTCCATCAAGGTGAGGGTGCGCTCATAGACACCTTCGACGATGAAGCGAACTTCTGCATCAATCTTAGCCGCAGTTTCTTCACTATAATTGCGATTTTGTGAGAGTGAATAACCGAGGAACGGTTGACGATCATTATCGCCAAAGTTCAATGGACCGATCTTATCGCTCATACCAAATTGTGCGACCATCCGGCGTGCCATGTCTGTGACACGGCGCAGATCATCTGCCGCACCTGTAGTGATTTCATCGAATACCACGCGTTCGGCGGCACGTCCACCTAACCCGACTACCATACGCCCGACGAGATAATCACGGGTATAATTACGGATGTCATCATTCGGTGCAAAAGCGGTAATACCGAGTGCCTGTCCACGCGGGACAATTGTCACTTTGAGTACCGGATCAGCATTCGGTGTAAGTGCGGCGGCAAGCGCATGCCCGGCTTCATGATATGCGACAACCTTGCGCTCATGTTCATTGGTCAATGGTGGGCTTTCTGTACCTAGCACAATGCGATCAAACGCATCGGAGAAATCACGCAGGGCAATTTTCTTAGAATTACGTCGAGCGGCATTAAGCGCGGCTTCATTGGCGAGGTTCGCGAGATCCGCACCGGAAAAACCAATAGTACCGGACGCAAGTTGATCAAGTGCTACATCACTTGCGAGCGGTTTGCCACGCACATGAATTTTTAGGATTGCCAAGCGCCCTTTACGATCAGGCAGACCGACGGTCACCTGACGGTCAAAACGTCCGGGACGTAATAGTGCGGGGTCGAGCACATCATTACGGTTAGTCGCCGCCATGACAATCACGCTTTCGGTACGGTCAAACCCGTCCATTTCGGCAAGCATCTGATTGAGTGTTTGTTCACGTTCATCATGACCACCACCCAGTCCAGCACCACGCTGACGACCAACTGCGTCAATTTCGTCAATAAATACGATGCTTGGTGCATTGTCTTTGGCACGTTTAAAAAGATCGCGCACACGGGACGCACCGACACCGACGAACATTTCTACAAATTCGGATGCGGCAATGCTGAAGAATGACACGTTCGCTTCACCGGCAACGGCACGCGCCAGCAGTGTTTTACCCGTTCCCGGAGGACCGATCAGCAACACACCACGCGGGATACGTGCGCCGAGGGCGATGTATTTATCCGGCTCTTTTAGGAAGTCTACAATTTCTACCAGCTCTCGCTTTGCCGCTTCCTGACCGGCGACATCTTCAAACGTCACCTGTGGTCGTTCCACGTTATATTCCCGTGCTTGTGTCCGTCCAAAGCCGAAAGCGCCATTCATCTGGCGTTGAGCACGACGTGCAGTCCACACAAAGAAGGCGATAATCAGCAAAATCGGTGCGAATTGCAGTAGAATAATTAAGAAGGGAGAGGTCGAGCTTGTTTGCAGGTTAATCGTCGTACCTGCTTCGCTCAACGTTGTATAAAATTCGTCGTTACTTCCCGACGGGATTGTTGTCGAGAAAGTTGAGACAGATTGACCAGTGTTAGGGTTGGTGACTGGCGAACGGAAACGCCCTTCTGCGTTCTGTTCGGTGATTGTGATGTCTAACACGTTAAGGTCAGTTGCTTCAGTAAGTAACGTGCTGTAGGGGACAGATTGTGAGTTCGAACCGAAACCACTAAGTCCGCTAAATTGCAGGAAGAACCACAGGGTCAGGACCAACAATATCGCGGGCCATGCCCAACGTCGCCATTCTGGCTGTGGTGGCTGATCGTTCGGACCTTGTCCATCGCCGTTCCCCGGACTGTTGTTGTTCCTGTTATTCTCGTTATTATTGTTATTCGGAAACATAATAGGCGTAAGACCTTAATACAAGGACAAAAAGGGTTAGCTTTCAGTGTATACCGCTTCCATTAGAATTGTGCAAACAATTCGTCAATCAGTGATGAGTAGCGTGTGATGTCCATGCTAAACGACATAATCCGCCTTGAAAATACCCTGTTTTCAACGATTGTTGCACTCTTTTTGTTGCGAAAGCGTTACCTGACATATAATTCTAATAAATACAGCTAAATGGTTAGTTAGAGATTGCTATGAGCGCAGAGTCAAATATACCGTCAGAGAAGATAAATACCGCAGATGATAAGCCCATTGAAGAGTCAACTGTGGAAAAAACCGAATCTGTCGATACAACATCGGACAATTCAAAGACCAATCCAGAACAAAAAGCTGTTGTGGAAAAGGCAATTCAAAAGTTACAACCGCCACCGGATGCGCCTGTGATCTCTGAACCTGCAAAAGCGGTGACCAAACGGCAGGATATTGCCGTGACCGCGCCCACACCCAAAGACCCACCATGGACATTGCAACAATTCTTTGACGATGAGATTGATCTTGATGTGGAATTGGCAACACGTTTTCAGAATATGCCGGTGATGTCGGTCTTTAAATCACGCGGGTTAGGGTCGAAGGCAGGACGTGGTGTCGCAACAATTTCCACACCGGATGGATCAGCACAGGTCAGCTTTGATGCGGACTCGACCACTAAAACCGTGCAAGTATCCTTCACCTTCGGGTCGATGCTTACTTTACGCTTTACTCTAGATACACTCACAGACGCAAATCGTGATCGCTGGTTAGCACTAATGCGTCGTCAGGAGGGCGGTCTGGCATTTCTATGGGGACCAACCCGCTGGGAATCAGATTATATGATTTCAATTTCGCGTCAGTATCACACCAATTTGTATGCGTTTTCGCCCAATAATTTTGAAGCGGCGACACGAGTCACGCCGGAAGTCCGTAACAAATTGCTAGACTGGCTGGATGGCTTCTGGAAGCATGAGGATAATGACGAGGAACAGAACGACACGCCAGATTTATTGACGTGGTAATTTGTGCCATCACATACCACCACTTATCCCATTCAAACGAAGCTGGGTTATACTCCTGTGCATGATAATCATTCAGCATAAGGATGTGTATGAACCGTTTACAACACGAAACAAGCCCTTATCTGCTTCAGCATAAGGATAACCCCGTTGACTGGTTCCCCTGGGGCGAAGAAGCCCTGAACAAAGCGAAAGAAGACGGTAAACCCATTCTGCTCAGTGTAGGGTATAGCGCCTGCCATTGGTGTCATGTGATGGCACATGAGAGCTTCGAAGATGAATCCACTGCCAAAATGATGAACGAATTATTCATCAACATCAAAGTAGACCGCGAAGAACGCCCCGATGTCGATGATATTTATATGCAGGCGGTACAGGCGCTAACCCGTCATGGTGGTTGGCCCATGACTGTTTTTCTATTGCCCGATGGTCGCCCCTTTCATGGTGGTACCTATTTCCCGCCGGAGCCACGTCAGGGGATGCCCTCATTTAAGCAGGTGATGGAAAGCGTGCATAATGCCTATATCAATCGCCGTGATGACGTGGATAATCTCGCTAACGATCTGACCAATGCCCTGGGACGTGATTTACTAGGGATTGGTGGTGATGACAACGCCTTGAACGCGCCCTTGCTGGACAATGCGGTAAAGAAATTCGCGCTTAATTTTGACAAAATGTACGGCGGCTTTGGCGGTGCGCCCAAGTTTCCACAACCGATGAACCTTGAATTTCTACTGCGTAGTTATGCACGCTCTAAAGAGCCAAACACGCTCCATATGGTGACTCATACGCTCAAGAAAATGGCAACGGGCGGGATATATGACCAGATCGCCGGGGGCTTCTCTCGTTATAGTGTGGATGCCGTGTGGCTTGTGCCCCATTTTGAAAAGATGCTCTATGACAACGCGCAACTGAGTCGTGTGTATCTACACGCATGGCAGGTGACCAAAGCTCCCTTTTATAAGACGATTGCTGAGGATATTTACGATTATATTCTGCGTGAGATGACCGCACCTGAAGGTGGGTTTTATAGCGCGACAGATGCTGATAGCGAAGGGGAAGAGGGCAAGTTCTTTGTGTGGTCAGTGGAAGAATTGCGTGAGGTACTCGGTGATGATGCGGACATCGCCATTGAGTATTTTGGTGTGAGTGGACGAGGTAATTTTGAGGGTCAGAATATCCTGTATATCCCTAATCCACCGGAAGTCGTAGCTGAACGCCTTGACATAACCGTTGATGATCTGACCACCACACTTGAAGACATCAAACACGCGCTCTATGCCCGTCGATCACATCGTATTCACCCCGGTTTAGACGACAAAATTTTAACATCATGGAATGGGATGATGTTAGCCAGCCTAGCAGAAGCATCGCGTGTACTCGAACGGGAGGACTACAGAATTGCCTCTGTACGTGCTGGTGAGTTCATGCTTGAAAATCTTGTCACAGCGGATGGACGTTTGTATCGTACCCATAAAAATAACGAGAGCAAGCTCAACGGGTATCTTGAAGATTATGCAAATTTTATCGACGCACTGCTTGAACTCTACCAGACGACGTTCGATGAAAAATGGTTTGTGGAGGCACGTCGCCTGGCAGATCATGTTCTGGAACATTTTAAAGCGCAGGATGGCGGATTTTATGATACCAGCGATGACCACGAAGCGTTGATCGTGCGCCCACGCAACGTGCAGGATAACGCGACACCTTCCGGTAGTGGCATGATGGCGAAACAACTTATTCGGCTGAGTGCTTACACAGGTGACCATCGCTATGAGGAAGCCAGTCGTGGATTTCTTAAATTACTGGCAAATGCTATGCAAGAATATCCATCTGCATTTGCAGAATCATTGAGCGCGACGGACATGCTTGTGAATGGTTTAGCAGAAGTGGCGCTTGTAGGAGATCCAGCGGTGCCTGAGACAGATGCGCTACTGAACGTGATTAACGAACCTTTTCGTCCAAATGTCATTCGTGCGCTGGCGGTAGATGATGTTGATGGTGAGACGACCATCCCGTTATTAAATTATCGCACCAAGCGCGGTGGCGAGCCGACGGTATATGTATGTCGAAACTTTGCTTGTAGGATGCCGGTTACGACGGCTGACGAGGTCAACGAATTGTTGAATGCTGTCGACGCATGAATATCGCAGACCGAATAACAGTCGTGGTTGTTGATATTGAGGCTACGTGCTGGCGATCAAACCAGACCCCGCCAGACGAAAAAAGTGAAATCATCGAAGTGGGCGTGTGCGAATTGGATACACAATCGGGCATATCGACCCGAAAACGGAGTTTGCTGGTGAAGCCGACACGCTCCAAAGTGAGCCATTTTTGCACAAAGTTGACCAGCATCACGCCAGATATGGTTGCGGATGGCATGAATTTCGCCGATGCTTGTGCCATCCTTGAAAACGAGTATGCAACAAAATCGCGTTTGTGGGTGAGTTGGGGTAATTTTGATCGCAAAATTTTCACTGAACAGACGGCGAGCTTCGGTGTCGCGTATCCATTTAGCCATGCTCATATGAATATCAAAGAACAGTATGCCAAAGTAGAAAATCTGACCAAACAGGTCGGAATGGCGCGGGCACTCAAAATGCTGGATATGCCACTCACCGGCAAACATCATCGTGGCGATGACGATGCCTGGAATATTTCACGGATCATGGCACAGATGTTGCGCCGACACGGACGCGCCTTTTTTGAGGAATATCTCGATTCTGCGCTGTAAATATCATGATGACATAACCACATAGGGGGGTACATGCCCGATTTTTCTTTACAAGAGACTGCTCACAGGTTAGAAGCACGTATCCGTGAACATCGTCCACTGGATATTCCGGTGGCGTGGGCAGATGAACTGGTTTTTCCACACTTAGACGG
>DAOTXB010000434.1:0-3954 GCA_034435575.1 Anaerolineae bacterium | reverse complement strand
TGGGTGGCGACAAGCGAAAGGCGATCAAGTTTACGGCGGGCGGTTTCTTCGAGCAATAACGGGTCTTTAGACATAGCACAATCACACAATAGGTTCAGTCAGCGATGCGCTAAAGATACCACATCCATGCGCGAAACTCTAACGAAAGTGTTGCAGTCAACAGCGTATACGGTGAAACAATTGAAGCTTTTTTAACCAGCACAAAAATGTAATTCAACCCAAGCTAAGGTATACTTAAGTGAAGCGAGAGATACACTCACTGTACTATGACGCAATCAATGCGTTGTGACCATCTTACTATCTAAGTCCGACGAAGCCGATGAGTTCCTGCAATTGTCTTAGCAAAACTCTGTTATTTGTGCCCGCCGAACGCAACCTACCAGACAACATTCATCAATGTAAGTGACCACTTTGTCAGTATCTATTAGGTCGGTAGAGCATTACAAAACTATCATAAATCCTTTGGTTTGATGACTCCCGATGGAATGGCGCACTGTCTTGTGCAACATCCAAATATGCCTTGTGCATCAAATACCACCGTTGAAGACACTCATGTCATTAAAACCGTTATCACGCTGTATGGTCTCAATATCTAGTTGAGTTTCAACGTGATATATTCTAAAAGGATACCGATGAAATTTAATGGAAACATAGTTAAAATTGTTATTGCTATTGTTGTCATTTTAGGTGCGATCTTCTGGGCATTTACCGGGTTGCAAACCACCTCTTATAGTGGCACATCGCTCGATTTCCCTGTAGGCAGTGGTATCGTGAAAATAACCAACCCATCAGATGAACCGGTGGCGGTTGTGTTAACAAGCGAAGGAACGCGCTCATTCGTCATTGATACTGAAATTGAAGGTGTATCCGGCTCAGCAGAGCGGATTGG
The DNA here is from genome assembly GCA_034435575.1 of Anaerolineae bacterium. Lineage (GTDB taxonomy): Bacteria > Chloroflexota > Anaerolineae > Aggregatilineales > Phototrophicaceae > JAVJSU01. The sequence continues at coordinate 3,065 of DAOTXB010000434.1, read as the reverse complement.
CAGTGGCAATACACGCACCTATGTCTTCGAGTTCGATCTGCCTCCGGGAACACATGAATTTTCGATTGATAGTAACGGCACTGTCAACCTGACCACAGACAACACCGTCACATTAGACGCAACCGTGAGTCCCATGACGCAGGAGACTAGCCGTGCCACCATCATCGGGACGCTTATTGTCGTACTCGGCGCGCTGTTCTATATTTCCCACACAACCAAGCATGTATGGATGAAGTATTTGCGGGGCACAGTGTCAACAGATGCAACCGTTGAGCCAGCAACAACTGCTCCGCCACTCGTTACCGACAACGGACAGGGCAAAGCCGCCAGATCATATGGGGATAATCGCTCATAACAATTAAAGAAAGGACACATAATAACCCGTGGAACTTGATACACTCTCTCAAAAACACCTCAATGAGGTCGAGCATTGTGTTAAAGCGCTCATTTCGTCAATGCGTAAAGCGAAAATTCAAAATGAGTCGCTAACCGATACGCTCAAACAATTTGAAAGTCAGTTGGAACAAGCGCGTCAAAAACGGTTCGATTCCAAAAATTCGGAATACGACGCGTACTAATGGCACCCATCACAGGTAACGATAGTAGACTGTTCGCCTGCCATCGTTACCTCTGTGGTGTTACATAATGTCCGGCAAGATTTGATAAAAGTGGATTGCGGTTGCAATGCCCTTGTTGAACATCTCAAGGTAGACATGCTCGTTAGGTCCGTGTGCGCCACAGCCTTTATAGCCGTAGGGCAACATCACAATCGGCGCATCCAACACGCGCTGAAAGACCTCCACCACCGGCACACTCCCGCCTTCGCGGGTGTAGATGGGTGCTACGCCCCACCCACGCGTATAGGCTTCGTACGCGGCGTTGAACGGTATCGAGTGGCGATCTAGCAATACCCCCCGCGCCCCCATTTCGAGTTCGTCCATCTCTAAACTGACCGTCGGCGGAGTCACACGCTTTAAATGCTCACGGATGACTTTATACACCCGTTGCGGGTCCTGGTCTGGCACAAGGCGACAGGTGATTTTCACCGATGCTTTGGCGGGCAGAACGGTCTTCACCCCTTCGCCCTGAAAACCGCCTGTAATGCCGTTAAATTCCAGTGTTGGGCGGGCACCGATGCGCTCATGCAGGCGATAACCCGGTTCGCCCCATGCCATCTTCGCGCCGGTCACATCCCACCATTCTTGTTCGGTGAAGCTCGCCATCGGGTCAAGCATGGCGCGTTCTTCATCGCTCAGGTCGATCACATCGTCGTAAAAGCCATCCACGGTGATGCGCCCATCGTCATCATGCAAGGTCGCTAGAATCTCGATCAGCGCTTGAATCGGATTATGCACCGACCCGCCATAATGCCCGCTATGTAGGTCACGCGCCGGACCGCGCACCGTCACTTCCATGCTGATGATTCCGCGCAAGCCATAATCCAGAATTGGCTGTTCAATCGCGGGTAAACTGCCATCAGACACGATGATGGCATCGGCAGTTAAGAGGTCTTTTTCTCGTTCTACAAACGCAAAAATATGCTCGGAGCCGGATTCTTCCTCGCCTTCAAACAGCAACTTGATATTGCAGGGGGCATTGCCGGACGCGATGACCGCTTCCACCGCTTTCAGGTTAATCAGCACATGGCTTTTGCTATCCACCGCACCCCGCGCATAAATTTTGCCGTCACGCTCTACCGGTTCAAACGGATTCGTGTCCCAGCCGTCGCTGATTTCTGCCGGTTGCACATCATAATGGCAATAGACCAGCACCGTCGGCGCATCCTCCCCCGCGCCCAGCCATTCAGCATAAACGAGGGGCAAAAAGCCGTCCTGTTGAAAGGTTTCCGCACGGGTCATGCCGATTTTTTGCATATCGTCAATCAACCATTGTGCGGCGCGTTCCACATCAGGCGCGTGCACGGTGAGTGTGCTGATGCTGGGAATTTTGAGCAGGTCAATCAATTGATTTTTGAAGCGTTCCGCGTGGTCACGGGCATAGTCGTGGGCGGGTGTCATGGGTGTTTGCCTTTCGTTAGTTGTCATTTATCGTCACAATGGTGTTGATTATGACTCGTCACGCTCAAGGATCAAATTACGGTAGCCATCCACCCGCGCAGACCATGATGGCGCAACATACACCGTGCTATCCAACTGAAACACCAGCGCACCGCCCGTAAAATGGGCGCCAGGCATGAGCGATTCACGGTCATATAACGCCAAATTTTGTCCATTGAGGGTCGATTTGTGCCCCTGTGGTGTTGCCGTGTGCGGAGATTCAGCTTCCGGCGTGATCTGTGGCGGGGTGGTCGTGCCAATTGCTTGCAGGCGCAAATTTACCACCTCCACCGCACGCTTATTGAGCGCATAACCATAGGTGCGTTCGTGTGCTTTGTGGAAAGTTGTGGTGATGTCCTGCTCGGGGTCGAAGGGAATCGTCAATTCATAGGCTTGCCCCTGATAGCGCACATCCACCACCGGCGCGAACACCCGCGCATCTTCGCTTACCCCCTCGTCTTCGAGATCGTCATTTGCCCGTTGTAACATATCGTCAATGATGCCCGCCAATTGCGCCGGAGTCGTGTCATCAACCACGCCCAACACCGACGACGCATAATCCAGCACCACATCCGCGACCAGCAAGCCATAGGCACACAACACGCCCGGATAACGCGGGATTAACACACGCGGGATGTCGAGCCGTTCCGCCAGCGCGCAGGCATGGAGCGCTCCCGCACCGCCAAATGTGACCAGCGTAAAATTACGTGGATCATATCCCCGCGCCACTGATACACGACGCAATGCACGATCAATATTGACGTTGGCGATGTCTAAAATACCCTGTGCGGCGACTTCTGGCGATAAGTTGAGCGTAGACGCTATCGTGTTGACAACCGACTGTGCCGCCTCAAGGTGGAGGGTCATGTTACCGCCGAGGAAATGATCGGCATCCAGCAAACCAAGTACCGCGTTGGCATCGCTAACCGTCGCCTGTGTGCCACCACGCCCATAACACGCCGGACCGGGGTCTGCGCCCGCGCTTTCTGGACCAACACGCAACGCACC
>DAOTXB010000433.1:0-2151 GCA_034435575.1 Anaerolineae bacterium | reverse complement strand
TTCGACGAAGATACCGCCGATGTTGACCGCGTTGAGTTGTGCCTGTCCATAGCGTAAGATACGCGGTTCAACAATCACATAAGCGATCACCTCGCTATTAAGCACACCGACACGGCACATATTGAGCTTGAAGCCCGGTTTGGTCAGGTAAGCCTCAAAATCCGGCATCAAATCACAGACACGGTCAATATCATGAGCCTGTAGGGCACGTACGATGAACATGGGTTTCGCTTGCGATGTGTTTATCAGGTGTTCGCATTGTAGCACGAACACCCGACACCGTAGGTAAAATTTCGGTTCGATTTTCGTGTAAAAATGACGCGTTACATCTACAATTTAGCGTGATGTATCGTCCGTGCCCATCAACATGGCTAATTGGTCTTTTAGCGCCTTACGTTCTGCATGGTAAACATCGTGGTTGATCTGTCCTGCGTCATGACGCGCATCAAGTTGGGCGATCTGTCGTACTAAGGCATCAATTTCATGATCTATGGCGCGTGGTGAGACGGTCATATCTGCCTCAATCGGTGCAGATATTTTGGCAGAGCGATTGAAATAGAAGTATACGCCAATGCCTATGCCAAGCAGACCTACGACGGCAACAGCAAGCACCGCCAGCAGATTATCGGATGTTACAACGCCTGAATCAGTAGATGTACCGATCCCTGTACCGCCACCGTTGAGTTCAAACCGGATGACATCGCCCGCATTTAACGTCAATGTAGCGCCGTAGGTATTGTAGAGACTTTCCCCGATTTGTTCTTCGCCACGCGATACATAATCTTCACCGTCGAGTGTCATCTCCGCACTATCAATGAGAATACGTTGCTCGCCGTCAAAGGGATAATTGACCGGATACTCAATAACTGCATTGTTGACATATGGCAATAGATAAGTCACCGTCGTAAAGTGTGAATTCCCCGGTAAAACCAGTGCAGAATCAACGAACGAGAAATCTTCTTCAATCACACTATAGCGTTGATTATTATCGAAGCCGAGAATGATCGCGCCGACGGGCAACGATACCAACACGGAAGCAAAGCGCCCTTCGCTCAATATAGATGTGCTGGTAAACGCACGGTCAGAGTCATTGCGATAGCGCATAATATGTAGAATTTCTAGCGTATTGGCAACCGGGCGCACCTGCATCACATCGCTGAGAATGGTAATGACATTGGGGTCTTCGGTCAGTTCATAGATATTTACGGGAATGTCAATGGATTCATCGGCATCAGTCAGTGTGTTATCATACCGCCCGAAGAATTGGCGCTCACGGTAATCTACCTGTGCGATATAGAATAATTCCGGGGCAAGCGGAATGTCCTCTACGGCATATTCGCCATTTTCATCGGTCACGCCTTCATAAGTGGCGATGTTAAATTCTTGATCGAACACCGTGACCAAAACGGGTAAACCAGACGGTGTTTCTTCGCCATCTGTGCCATTCGTTACCGTGCCACGCACAACGCCAATACGATCTGTGACGATGCCCACCGCTTCTGTTGATTCAGCAGTGAGTGCTTCTTCGGTGGATTCAGGTGATTGCACAAGGGTGTTTTCGACAAAAATCGCATCTGTGTTGAGCAATGAGTCAAGCCGTGTCGCCATCTGCACCGCACGAATTTCAGCATCGGTCAGGTCGGTTGCATTCTCACGAATCAATGTACGGAGTGCGCCATCCGTTAGGCTTGCCATTTGCGCCGGATCGCGTGTTAATGTTTCCAGCAAATCGGCTAATGATGGCGTGGAAGCGATAATTGTTTCGCCCGCTGCAACCTGTTCCGGCGTGTAATGCAGGGTGTAGGTGTACATCGCCACCGCCCAACGTTCTGCTTCCGTCAGGGCATCGCGCCACGGCGGCATCAAATTGGCAATGTTGCCATTCGTGACGGTTGTGTACCATTCCAGCGGGGTTTGTCCGGCATTGGCATCCGCGATGATGAAATTACCAGGTACCATATCAGGTCGCTCGACTAAAATTTCTCCATCACCTGCGCCGTTAAGCCCATGACAGGCAGTACAGTTTTGTAGATATACCTGTCTCCCCAAAGCCAGATCCGGCGGTGTTAGTGGTGGTAAGATGTCATCAGGGAGTGGTGTGGGCGGGGCGAATGTGCGTACAATTTCTGGTTCTCCGCCTAATCCCCCGCA
>DAOTXB010000432.1:0-9042 GCA_034435575.1 Anaerolineae bacterium | reverse complement strand
GAAACACCATACGGAACACCAAGTGGAGATATTGTAATTGGCACATTGCGTGGTAAGCGCGTGGCATTTTTACCACGACATGGTGAAGGGCATGTATATACACCCTCTACTGTACCCTATCGTGCGAATATTTATGCGTTGAAGACCCTAGGCGTTCGCTTCATAATTTCTGCAAATGCGTGTGGTTCATTACAAGAAGATCATGAACCTGGTCATATGGTCGTACCCGAACAGCTTTATGACAACACAAAACACCGTGAATCCACCTTCTTTGACACCGGTCTTGTCGCGCATGTATCGGTTGCCGATCCATTCTGTCCTGAACTCAGCAATGTTCTCGTAAGCGCCATTCAAAAGGCAAACGGGACCGTACACAAAGGTGGGACCTTTGTCATCATCGAAGGTCCCCGTTTCAGTACACGTGGCGAAAGCCATATTTACCGACAGTGGGGTTGCAACATTATAGGCATGACTACCGCACCAGAGGCGTATCTCGCACGTGAAGCTGAAATCGCATTCTCCACAATCGCACATATCACCGATTACGATGTCTGGCACGATGAACCTGTGAATGTAGATATGGTCATCGCGACCATGCAACGCAATGTCCCGATTGTTAAAGAAGCAATTGCACATGCGGTTGAATCACTTGACGAAAATGCAACGCACGAGGCGCATACAGCATTGGATACTGCCTTCACAACCGATCCCAGCGCCATTTCTGATGAAATGAAAGACAAATTACATCCCATTGTCGCCCGCTATTTTTCCAAACAGCAAAACGGATAATCGTTTGCGTTTGGAACGCCTTCATATCACAACAGAATATCTCCTGCTCATCGTGGCAGGAATATTTCTATTTACTAACTATTTGTCACTCTTTCTGCTGAATACAAGTGTTGGCTTTCTTCATTGGTTACCCGTAGTCGTCTGGATTTTGTGTGCTGGGTCGGGCACATACGTTCTGAACAAATATTTATCGGACTATGATCGGTTGTTATTCCCCATAGTGATGTTACTCGCAGGATGGGGGCTAGTATCCATTGATCGGTTGACTCCTGCATTCGCTGATCGTCAAACTATCTGGCTTATCATCGCAGTCATCGCTTTATTGACAGTTGCAACACTGCCACACCCATTACGGTGGTTACGCAATTATCGTTATCTGTGGCTTTTACTCGGGCTTTTATTGTTAGGGGCAACAATTGTCTTCGGTACGAATCCATCCGGTACAGCAGGGTCACCGCAATTATGGTTGGGGTTTGGCAATATTTTCTTTCAGCCTTCAGAAGCGCTCAAAATATTGCTTGTAGTCTTTTTAGCAAGTTATCTGGGAGAAGAATATCCACTCATTCGTGCAGAGAATACACTCGGTGAAACCAGCGCATTTGCATTATCTCCTCGTGTATTGGGACCTGTTTTTCTCATGTTCGGTCTTACGCTCATTACGCTGGTGTGGCAACGCGATCTGGGAACTGCTACTCTATTTTTCCTGGTTTTCATTGTGCTCATGTATGCCGCTAGTGGCAATCTGTTTGTATTTGTTGGTGGTGGAATACTGCTTGCCATCGTTAGTGTCATCGCATATAGCCTATTTGGTGTGGTGCAATTACGGGTAGACATCTGGATAAACCCCTGGCTCGAAGCAGACGGCAATGCCTTCCAAATTATCCAAAGTCTACAAGCTGTGGCGGCAGGTGGTATCTTTGGGCAAGGTATTGGACAAGGCGCACCCTACTATATCCCTGTCGTACATTCAGACTTTATCTTTGCGGCAATCGCTGAGGAGTGGGGTCTTCTCGGCATCACATCACTCATCATTTCCATACTTACCATTTCATGGAGTGGTTTACGTAGCGCAGTTCAGCAGTCCAACGCATTTTATAGCCTACTCTCAATTGGATTGAGTACACTAATTGCCTTACAAAGTATCCTTATCATCGGTGGTGTAATACGCTTTGTACCATTGACCGGCGTAACATTACCCTTTGTGAGTTATGGGGGAAGTTCACTACTGATGAGTTTCATTATTGTAGGCTTATTGATCAGACTCTCCGTGAAGGATGGATAATGCAATTTGCCCGCGAAACTCACCGGTTGCTGTTCATATTGATCTTCACATTTATAATGATACTCATGATTTCTGGATACTGGGCAATTCTCGGACCGGAGACTATTCTTGAGCGAGAGGATAATGCACGGCTATTTGAAGAAGAAGCCGCAATCCGCCGTGGTATTATCTATGATCGCGAGACAATTCCGTTAGTAACTTCGCAGGTAAATGCGGGAAATATCGTATCTAGAATCTATGATCCATCATCAACACATGGTCTTACAGGATACTATAGCCTTACATATGGTGTTGGCGGTGCAGAAGCGGCATATGATGAAATTCTACGTGGCGATGATCGCCCCACAACGCTCAGTACATATTTTGAGCAAGACATCTTACACCGCGATCAGCAGGGGGCAAATATTCGCCTGACAATCTCATTACAGATTCAGCAACAATTAGCAGATGCCTTAGCCGATCAAACGGGCGGCGGTGTCATTATGTCTGTTCCCGAAGGTGAGATTATCGCTTTAGTTAGCGCACCCACCTTCAATCCAAACAACCTAGATGAAACATGGGATGAGCTTGTAGATTCCCCGGAAAAACCATTTTTCAATCGTGTTTTACAAGCGCAATACCAACCCGGTGGGTTAGCACAACTTGTAATGATCGCGTTCGCTCGTGTGAATAACATATCGCTAGCAACAGAATTTGATCAAGCTGATGAAAGCATTGACATTGCAAACACCACGCTAAACTGTTTAATGCCTCCCCCTTCATCAACACTCAGCTTAGAACAGGCTTTTCTCTATGGATGTCCGGCTCCTATACAAGAAATCGCCACAACGCTTGGACTAGATCGCACAGAACAATATATGCGCGATTTTTTCCCTAGCGAAGCAATCACATTAGAAAGTTGGACAGAACAAGTCAATGAAACTGATCAGACCTCAAGTAACATTTTCCTGACAAGCCCGACTCCGCAATCTGACGAATCACCAGAATTATCCAACGCGTTAGGACAAGGACAGATCAACGCAACGCCCCTAACGATTGCCGGTATTACTGCGGCAATCATAAACAATGGCAATAGTCCTAAACCGCATATTCTTAGCGCCATACAACAACCCGAGAGCGACATATGGGAAAGCATCCCTCAATTTGCCCCAACTATTCCGATAATGACAAGTGAGACTGCTACTCAACTACGCACACTCATGCGGTCAAATGTAAATTCGGGACATGCCAGTATGGCATCACAAACCGGCTTTAATATAGGGGGATTAGGGGCACTCGCCTATTCTGGCGAACGAACATTAAGCTGGTTTACAGGATTTGTAACAGATGAAAACGGTCAGGGCTATGTGATTACGATATTATTGGAAGATGTAGCCTCTCTTGATATTCCTGTTTCAATTGGCGGGCAATTATTGGCAAGCACAATGTCCCACATTGAAAATTAGGGGTTCACATTTGCGACTGTAGCAGTTGCTTGCTCTTGAGATTTCATCTCGGCAATTTCTCTATCAAGATCGCTCGTAAACAGCCATTTACGATAGATAAATGCCACAATCATACCAACCAAAACGCGAAACCACTTATGAAAAAAACCCTGTATAAGAGCCGCTGCCCCGGCAATCGCAGGCGTTAATTCAGGATGAGTGGGAGCAACAAGAGCTAGAAGCATACCTAAGTTGGTCACTTCTGTTACCCCTGCTCCATTGGGTACGAAGCTCAATGCACCGACGGCTGAGGAGACACCGACAATAAATGCAACTTGCATCAATAATTCCACTGAAATTTCTAGGCGGAAACCATACAAGACCAGCATAAAACCAATTGTGCTAGACAAGTATACGCCCATACCCATCATTGTGGTCGGTATTACATGTCTCAGTTTGAAAATTTGCCGACTACTTTCATAAAATTCGGTGAGCACATTCTGCATACGTTGCAACACTGGAATCTTACCAACAATATCTAAGCAAAAATACGCTAATGGCGAAATCTGTACAACGATCAATCCTGTGCCAAGGATAAATGCTGACGAGAAAATCACGCTACGACTAAGTGACTCATAGCTACCAAGGTCTAATCGATCACCTGAAACAATCAAGGTGAGTGTCAGCGTGATAATCACCGCCAAACCATCTACTACGCGTTCTGCAACAACAATCGGCGCACTTTTAGCAATGGGTACATCGGTCTTGACCTTCAAGAACACGGATTTGAGTACTTCCGCGACTTTGCCCGGGCTAACCACCATTGTAAATGCGGCAACAAAAATAATTGCACTATCCTTTATGCTGATCTTATCTCGCGCGTCGATCACACCAAGATAATAATGCCATTCCCAGAACCGAAACATACCCGCACTAATCTGAGTAAGCGCTAATAAGGGTACAAGCCAAAGTGGATATTGTCGGATAGTGTTCAATACGCCTTCATCAAATTGATCGCCACTGTCCAGTACAAATAACAAACCGATATAAATTGCTAGGACAATTGCTACGCCAGTGATGATTTGTTTGCGGTATTTCTGCATTTAATTATTCCAGGTGTTTTGTCATCTAATAGTTAGCTGATTGCTATACATCACCAAGTGTACACCACCCCTCACACAATAGATCAATGAGAAGTCACCTATTCGCCGTTGGTTAAGCGTCGGGTAAGGAATGCGTAATTTTGTTATACCAGAATAGGCGATTATGACTTTTCATGGTAAAACAACCAATCAGTCTAGGTTATACTTACGCAGAATTTATAAGTAGAGAGCAATACTAACATGACAAATTTGGACGATACACAACCGAATCCAGTCATTTATGGACAAGATGAAATCCCTGCCCCACCACGAATTCTATTGTGGGGTGTAATATTACTCATGGTATTGGGTATTGTTGGCGTAATCAGTGGAGTCTATATTTTTCGTGAAGTACTTCCTCCATTTCAGCAACAACGTGTTATCAATCGTCTCCCTTTTATGGAGGCGCTATTAGTTGAAGGACCACCACTTCCCACCGCACCACCTGTTGACCAACAAGCGCTTGAAAGTCTACTAAATTCGCCTCTCAGCGTCTCACCACCGGCACCTGGTGGTAGCACAATAACTGACGATGATGTGATGACTCAAGAAGCAACATCTATACCAGAAATGACGGATGAGGTCATTAGCGAAGCCACTGAAGAAACCAATGTTGATGATGCACAAGTCGTAGCCGTCGTACCAACAGAAACACTAGACGTGCCTACCGCAACTGCACAACCGACAAACACACCATTGCCCACACCAATTCCAACCGAAATCGCGCAAATACAACAACAAAATGCCAGCAATACTACATCCACGAATACGAGTATTGCGCTCCCTACCTCGCATATCAATGGGGGTATACGCTGGGAACAACAAACTTGGAATAATTGTGGACCAGCAAATATCACGATGGCGCTTAGTTATTACGGATGGACACGCTCGATTGACTATGCCGAAGACATCCTTAAACCTGAGCTCGAAGACAAAAACGTGAGTCCACATGAAATGGTGAGCTTTGTCAATGAACAGTCCGATTTACGTGCTATACAACGTTTTGGTGGGGACGTTGATATGCTCCGAACTTTGATTGCAAATGAATTTCCAGTCATCATTGAAACTGGTTACAATCCAGAGGGTAATGATTGGTTAGGACACTATCAAACCGTCGCTGGTTACGATGATACACAGCAGGTGTTTTTCGTTTACGATAGCTTCATCGGGGTGAATACACCGGATGGAATTATTGTAGAAACCTACAATGAATTAGACGAAAATTGGCAGGACTTTAACCACATATTCATCGTTATTTACGAACCCTCGCGTGAAGACCTTGTTATGGATTTAATTGGCATACGCGCAGATCCGATGGATGCCGCGGAACATGCGTTTTCAGTTGCACAGGAAGAAGCGCAAGCAAATCCACAAGATCCATTCAACCTCTTCAATATGGGCGTCTCGTTATCAGAATTAGGGCGCTATGATGAGGCTGCAATCGCCTTTGACCGCGCAAATCAGCTAGGATTTCCATATCGGATGCTCTGGTACCAATTTAACCTCTTTGAGACTTTTTTCAATGTAGGCCGTCTCGATGATGTGATGGCATATGTAAATGCTAACCTAAATAATGGGGGGCAATGGGTAGAAGAAACCTATTATTGGCAAGGGCGTGTTTACGAAGCACAGGGTAATATAGCAAACGCAACAACGGCTTACAGAACAGCACTTCGCCGTAACCGAAACTTTGAGGCGGCACAAATTGCGCTTGATAACTTGAGTTAGCATCAAATAATAAAAGGAACTCACATGGCGACCAAGACACCGTCAGAGTTATCAGAACAAAGCGATAACACAAATACATTATCGGCTGATTCCGCGCAAAATGTCGAACGGCGTAACCGAAAACTTGCACAATCAACGCTCATTGTCATGATTGCGTTCGGCGTTGCCAAAGTAATCAGTTTAGGGCAGACGGTGATCATTGCCAGCGTATTTGGTGTAGGCACTGAATGGGATACTTTTGTCACAGCGAACCGAATCCCTGAGCTCATTTTTACATTAATCGCTGGTGGGGCTCTTGCCCACGCATTCATCCCAATTTTCAGCAGTTACCTCGCTAAAAACGATACTGATGGCGCGTGGACGACTGCTAGCCATGTGATTAATACCATATTCACAGTTACCGCCATAGCAAGCATTACCGTGTTCTTCCTTGCGCCATGGCTCGTGGAAAATGTCGTCGCCCCTGGATTTGATGCTGAAGGTCGTGCACAAACTGTCGAACTCATGCGTATCTTGCTAGTTAGCACGATGATATTCTCGGTTAGCGGTATCGTGATGGGTATTCTACAGAGCCACAATCACTTCTTGCTCCCTGCCCTCGCGCCGATTATGTTCGATCTAGGCATTCTAATCGGGGTAATATTTCTGCTGGAGCCTTTCGGTGTACACGGCATCGCTATAGGCGCAGTTCTGGGCGCGGCAATGCACCTTGGTATTCAAGTACCAGGACTTATTAGATTTAATGCACAATGGAAATTCGAACTTGGATTACGTGATCCAGTGTTATGGCATGTCATCCGCCTCATGTTACCCCGTGTCGCTGGACTAGGCGTATTTAGCATCAATTTCGTTGTCATGAATAACATCGCGTCACGGCTTGGTGTTGGCTCAGTTAGTGCCCTAGATTGGGGCTGGCGGTTGATGCAGATTCCGCAAACATTGATCGGCACAGCGATGGGAACAGTTATTTTCCCCACACTTGCGGCATTAAGTGAAGTTGGCGATGAGGACGGAAAACGTGATGCGATGTCCGGTGCATTACGTTTTATCTTGATCGCAAGTATTCCTTCTGCTGTTGGGTTGATATTTGTTGGTCGCCCGGTGATTGGTTTGTTAGAGCGTGGCGCGTTTGATGCATCTGCATCGTCGCTTGTCTATAGCACATTGCAATTTTTCGCACTCGGTCTTATTGTCCACTCGGCATTAGAGGTCATCGCAAGAAGTTTCTACGCTGATAAAGATACGCTAACACCCTTATGGGCGGCATTAGGCGGTGCGTCCATAAATCTTGTATTATCATATGTGCTGAGTGATGTAGCACGGGTCGAAGATAGTCTATTTTTCAACCGTATAGCCGCGCCAATAATCACCGGTTTAACGCCAGATGTAGGCAATGTCGGCGGTTTAGCATTGGCAAACTCTTTAGGCGTAATGTTTGAAGTAGGCTTTTTACTGGTCATCCTTAGGCGCAGGTGGCATGGGGTAAACGATAATGTGCTTGCAACAACGGTATTAAAAACAACAATTGCAAGTGTTATTATGGCGCTCGCTATTGTGCTCGTTAATACACTCTGGACAACCCTTGGGTTAGATAACGGACGTTTATTCCTTACAATTGGGCAAGTCGGCGTAGAAACAGCAATCGGCGTAATCACATTTATTGTAGTTGCCTATTTGTTGGGCATGGAAGAACTAAAGACACTTTTAGGGTTTGTTCAGCGAGAGAAACCTAAAACAGAGCTTCTATCAAGCATGTAATTTAACCTGCTACTGTAGTGTGTTATGATTGGAAAATCTTGTTCGCTTTCAAATTTTATGATTGCCTATGACACTTGAAATCAAAATGATGACCCTCGGTCTAGCGGTAACCAACTGCTATATCATCGGCGATACTGAAACCAATGAAGCAATTCTCATTGATCCTGTGGATGACGCACAATTACTCAATGAGACAGCAACAGACGCGGGTTGGACAATTAAGCGCATTTTGGCCACACACGGTCATTTTGATCATGTGCTTGCAAGTAAAGAACTCAAGGAACTAACCAAGGCACCTTTCTACATTCATGAAGATGCCTTGCCCTTCCTTGACCGTTTACCGGAAACAGGCATGAGATTTACTGGCAAGTTATTTCCAGAAGCCGCCACGCCGGATATCTTTCTAAAAACCGAATCAGAAACTATTGAACTCGGTGCGATCAAATTAACCACATTATTCACACCCGGGCATGCACCAGGACATATTAGTTTTTACATGCCAGACCACAAGATATTATTTAGCGGAGACACCCTTTTTAAGGGGTCAATCGGACGAACTGACCTACCCGGATCGAATTATGAGACATTGATGCAATCAATCTCAGACAAGCTAATGACTCTACCGGACGATGTACAGGTACTCGCAGGTCACATGACACCAACGACAATTGGTCATGAACGTAAAACAAATCCATTTATACTTCGTAAATAAGACGATCACACGCGAAAAACTCTATGCACATCATTAATCAATATTCGTATGTATTGATTCTACTCGGTACACTCGTCACATTGTATTGGGTTTTGAGTCGCTACTTTCATGTTTAGGACTTTCGCTTGTGGTGGGGAAATAGACTATCATTGAAGGCATGGTTACGAAAAAAGAATACATCGAATATTTAATCAGCACACCTGTGAA
>DAOTXB010000431.1:0-8422 GCA_034435575.1 Anaerolineae bacterium | reverse complement strand
TGGTCAATCAATCATCCAATCTGTTATGGATTAGGTGGCGAGTTTATGATCTCATGGGAAGAAGTTGATGATATTGGCGCGTTTCTTTTTGGCTTTCGCCAAGCAATCTTCAAAGATGACGGTTTTTATCTCAACGGTGAACGGGTGCAATTACGCGGGCTAAATCGTCATCAGATGTTCCCCTATTTTGGTTCTGCCGCGCCGGAACGTCTGCAAAAACGCGATGCCGATATTATTAAATATGAACTCGGATGTAACCTTGTTCGAACCTCACATTATCCGCAATCCCGACATTTCTTAGACCGTTGTGATGAGATTGGATTGTTAGTGTTGGAAGAAATCCCCGGCTGGCAACACATTGGCGATGAAGAATGGCAACAAATCAGTTTGCGCGATGTTCGAGCAATGATTGAGCGTGATCGTAATCACCCGTCGATTGTGCTGTGGGGAGTACGAATCAACGAATCAGAGGACGATCATGATTTTTATACCGCCACTAACCAACTTGCTCATGAACTTGATTCCACACGTCAAACGACGGGTATCCGCTATTTTCAGGACAGTGAATTTCTTGAAGATGTGTTCGGCTTCAATGACTTCAGCAATGGGGTTGAAGAACCATCACAAACACCACACATTATCACCGAGTTTAATGGGCATATGTTCCCAACGAAATCATTTGATGGAGAAGAACGCCGTGTGGAACATGCGCTTCGTCATGCACGCATACAATCTCAAGCCACGACAACAGGTGGGGTTGCCGGAGCGATAGGGTGGTGTGCATTTGATTACAACACACATAAAGAATTCGGGAGTGGGGATCGTATTTGTTATCATGGCGTGATGGATATTTTCCGCATCCCCAAGTACGCTGCCTATTTTTATGCTAGCCAGATCGCCCCGCAACAGAAAATTGTGTTGCAAGCCGCAACCATCTGGTCAATGGGTGATCGTAGTGTAGGCGGCAATGACCCGTTAACTATTTTCTCCAATTGCGATGAAATAGAAGTATTCGCCGGTAAAGAAAATTATGGGAGATTTACCCCTGATGTGAGTAATTATCCGAGCTTACCTCATCCACCATTCACAATTAGCGGATTAGGGATGCGCTGGGGCGAAGCATTCGGTGATCTGTATGTAATCGGTTATTTAAACGGTGAAATGGTTGCAGAACAGCGTGTTGCCTGTGATGGTCAGCCGGTAGCCCTTTTATTTGAGGCTGATGATACAGAACTCCACGCCGATGGTATGGATATGACTCGGCTTGTCTTTAAACTTGTAGAGCAATATGGGAATCCGCTTCCTTATAGTACCGAAGTTATTATGTTTGAAATTGATGGTGATGCAACATTGATCGGCACCAACCCCTTCGCGCTGATCGGTGGCGGCGCGGCAGTCTATTTACGTGCCGGGCATACAACTGGAAAAGTGATTGTGACCGCGAAGACTGCGCGTTTTGATCCGGTATCCATCACGATTGATATTGTGTAGTGCTTGTCAGGTAAATGTGATTTGATAACCTTTTACCAGAGCCGTTCTAATGGTGTAAATGTGGCACGTATCATCGTATAGGCACGATAAGTGCGTGTCATAATCACAACCATAGTAACTTTAAATTTATTGATTAAGTTCAAATCACTACCCAGTATCTTTTTCCATTCGTAGGGAACAGGTAAGATAAATAAGCGGCGCAAAAACCGGGAATTTAAATAAACTGACCGTTCAGAACGATCGCGTAATAAACCGACAAAGCGGTATGTAATGCGCTTAATCTTTTTTTGTAATTGTGCATAAGTCCGACGGGCAGGATGCCGTATGGCGGTGGCTTCATCATAAATAAGAGGCAGGTCGTGACTATGAACGCGTTGTCCCCATTCTTCATCCCCCGGTGTTTTTAAGTCGGGGTCAAACACACCAACTTTATCGAAAACTGCACGCGTAGTGAACATATTACAGGTTGGCATAAAATGATGTGCAGTTATGTTGAGTTTGGTTGGGAAGGCAAAAACACTTTCGTAGTATTCTACCCAGGTCAGTGATTTTTCGTCCTGTGGGAAAACATCAACTCTACCACCCACTAACCCCGCTTCTGGATGCTCCAATAATTTTTGTATACCTTTTGATAGCCAATCTGAATAAGGGATACAGTCAGAATCAGTGAAGGCGAAGTATTTGCCCTTTGCTACTTTTAACCCGGTATTACGTGCTACATCAGGACCTGGTTGTGCTTCATGAATAAGTATGACTCGTTCATATAGATCCGTAATAGGTTTCACGGGTTCTTTGGAAGCATTGTCAATCACAATTATTTCATACAGATTGTCTGGATAATTCTGATTTTCTAGCGCTTCTAAACAAATCTTTAATCGATCGCTATCATTATAGACAGGGATAATAATGGAAACAAAAGGTAGCGTAGTCATCGTGAAATTATTCTCCGGCAATTACATGGGAATATGGCATGTTTAAGATAATGATTGTGGGGAATAGGTGTTTATAACATCAGAATAGATTTGGAATAACATCTCATAATTTTGAGCAGATGTGTATTTTTCTTCAAATACTTGCCGTGCAAATCGTCCCATTTGGACAGCTTCCTCAGGATTTTCCCACAGACGTTTAATATGCTGTGCAAGTTCATCAGCATTTCCCGGGGCAAATTGAAGACCTGTTTTGCCATGATCAACAATTTCCGCTACTGCACCAATCTTAGACGCGATCACGGGCTTGCCACAAGCATAGGCTTCGATTGAAACACGTCCGAATGTCTCGTACCATTCAGTTGGGAAAATCAATGCACGGGATTGTTGCACCAACGCCATAACATCTTGATAATTTCGATGCCCCAAAAATTCAACAGCCAAATTATTTGTTTTGGCTGTTGCTTTTAACTCATCCAATAAAGGACCATCACCGAGTAATTTCAAAGGAATATCAGGGTGCTGTTTACACGCGTTCAACAGGGTGCGTACACCTTTTTCAGGTGTGAGGCGTCCCATAAAAATCATATAGTCTCCAGGTTCAGTGCCTACACCCGGATCATGACCCACAAAGTTGGGTTTCACAGTGATTTTGTCACCACTCATACCCGCTTCAATAAATTTATCTTTTACAAACTGTGTCAGCGCGATGAAGCGGTCAACATTGCTCGACCATGTTTTCCTTATATGATGAAAACCAAGCATACCCGCGACCACAGCCGACTGTACCCGCGAATCACGGTAGCAAGCGTGCATCACACCCGGGTAAGGTATAGTTTTGCCAAGACAATCTTCACACACTTTGCCGTCCCTAAAGAAGGTTGCCGTAGGGCACATCAAGCGATAATTTCTCAAACTTTGCACAACCGGGATATTGTGTTTTTGCGCGACGGCATAAGCAGATGGTGAGATCAGTGGAAAGATGTTTTGAAAATGAGCTATATCAAATCTTTCTTTTTCAAACAGGGTATCTAGCGTATTATAGGTATCCGGGTTCCAAAAGGTTGCGCGTGCTACTTTGAGTTTATGCATTTCAGGGATGATATCATTATGCACAGTAAAACGATGAACATAATGACCGTTGTTTTCTAATGTATCTGCCTCCGCCGCGAAACTACGATCCTCGCCACCAGGTTGTTGGTAGTAATTATGCGCCATGAAGATTTTCAAATGAGGATACCTATCGTTGTTTATTTAATTGTTTCAGCAATAACTTGATAGTAAAGATTAGCATAGTATTCACCACGTTTGTTCCACAGGAATTCATCTTTCACCCGTTTTCTCCCTTCTGATCCCATAGAATGGCGTAGTTGACTATCAGTAGCTAATGTGATCATTGCATCTTTCATATCCGATATAACTTGATCTGGATTGTCTGCTTTAATACGAAACCCTGTCTTATCAGTAACAATTTGATTTGGCCCGCCGAGACTAAGACAAACAACTGGCAAATTCATTGTCATTGCTTCAAGTACAACCCACCCGCCTGATTCATGCATACTGGGGTGCAGTAGTATATCAACTTCATTCAAATGCTTCAAAACCTGTTCTCTTGGTACGCTACCTAAAAAGCGTACTTTTTCAGTGATTCCTAATTGATGGCAAAGGGCTTCAAGCTTACCGCGTTCAGGGCCTTTCCCGATAATCCAATATTCGTAATTTGGATTGCCCTCACATAGTTTTGCAAACGATTGTAGGCTCAGATGAAAGCCTTTCCAACCCAATAATCTGCCAATACTTAGAAATCGTACAGTATTGTCCGATGGCACTCGCTCAACAGCTTTGTGTAAATCAGTCTCTGGTATCCCAATCGCTAAACGGATTTGTACGTTATTTGCACCAATGTGATGTAATCGTGTAGCTGTTTCGGTTGTTGTTGCAAAGCTTAACTCTGCACTTCGTGCAGTTAAACGTACTAATGGATTAAGTTCATTAAACTTTCTTATTGTCACTCTTATGTATTCTTTAATTCTTTCACCAAGGCTAAAAGTTGAATAAAAGTTTGAGGGTGTTGTTTCTCCACCACCAACTGGACCCCATATAAATGGTACGGGTAGACGAGAAATAGGGCAAGGAACATGATAGAGACTGTACGAAATATGATGTAACAAGTCAAAAGTATAAGTTTCGTTTAGTGTTTTTACTTTGTTATACATCCATAGTTGCCAGAGATAGTAATGGAAAATTCGCGTTTTGGCACCACGATACCAAAAAGTTAACCAATAGGGGGTATCAAAATAGATCCAGTGAATATTCTCTAATGGGGCAATATCAGTTACTTTTTCAATTTTGGGTCTATTCTCACTACGCGTAATAACCCAGACATCGTGATATTTACTGACCTCTTTAACTACATTCCACCCTTTACCAGGTTCAGATCCTTGATTGGGTCCCATAGCATAAGACGAAATAAGAATTCTTAATCGGCGCTTAGGGTCTGTAGTATTTTGATCTACTAATTGTGATTGCTTCATATTTGTTTGAATCACTCTTTAATTCAAATATTATGTTAGTTTATTAAAATAGAAAACTTAATTACCAATTCTTAGTCAATTTGATACTTTGTTCCTGAAAATTCTAGTAAGCACATGACATAAGTAAAATTTTGCATATATATCATCAAGTCTCTAGAATAAATGAGCACAGTTAATGATAATGAACCGATGTATCTTAATTTTAAACAGTTACATAATCTTTCAAAGATACTTCAACCATCAATTTTGTAATCTTGTGTCTTCTTCTTGTATAGATACAGAAAATAACGAAGTCTTGTTCTTAATCTAATTGTATCTCTATGCGATACGTGTAAAATGTCCAGGGAAGAGTTGCTGAAAAATCCTACGTACTGTAAACTTTGGGCGTAGGATTAATGCGATAATTAGAGAAAATATTGCCCTACCATATTGCTTATTTGCCACACGTACCCCTGCAATCCGATAGTGTAAACCACCACGAATTCTCATATCACGGATTATTCGCCTTAGTATGGGCAAGCCTTTATAATTTTTTAGATGTTGTTCTAATGTTAATGTTTTACCTTGTAATTTTGCTTTGTAGCGTTCCACAATAAAATCATGATACATGCGTTGTTCAAAGTACTTTTTTACCGAAGTACTGTTGCCATGAATACGATATTGTACCAGTGATTCAGGGAGAACAACAACAGGGCCAAATGCAGACATGCGATCCCATAATTCTACTTCTTGAGCGGCTGTTAAACGTTCATCATATTTACCAACTTGTAGCGCAATTTTGCGGTTGAAAATGGCACTAGGATTCACGACAACCGCCACGTGTTTTGTACGGTCAAGTTGCTTAAACGCTTCAACACTTGTAGGACCAACCTGTGTATGTCCGATTATATTGCCTTCAACATCAATCTTATCCATGTATGATCCAAGAACAACAATATCTGGGTTTGCCTCTAGGTATTCTAGTTGCCTTTCGAGACGATTAGGATATGCAACATCATCAGCATCTAAACAGGCGACCCACTCATGCTTTGCCATGTCAATAGCTGTGTTCCTTGCCCGATTACCCCCACCATGTTGATTTTGGATCAATGTCAAACGTGGATCTTGGCTTTCATATTCTTGAATAATTTCAACAGTTGAGTCTGTTGAACCATCATCTACAATTATAAATTCAAAGTCTTTATAGGTTTGGTTCAGAATGCTTTCAATAGCAGGGCGAATAAACTTCTCAGCATTATATGCTGGCATAATTACGCTAATCATCAATGACCTCTCTTGTTGTTTACTTACTTTAGTAACGATCAACTCAAATTAGGTTCAGAATGCTTTCAATAGCAGTGAGAATAAACTTTTCAATATTATATGTGGCTTAATGACACTAAGAATTGGTTATTTCTCTTTTTATTCGCTGGGTTCCGTTTTCGGCTCTTCTGCGACGACATACAATCGATAATAGTAACCTAAAATGATTAATGAAATTGTTGCTGAAAGTAGCGAGCTCAAACTAGCGCCGAGAATTCCATAATTTGCCAATAAGAATACTCCGATGGTCATTGTAAATACTGTTGGTAAGATGCGAGACAAAAACACCCGTTTAATATGTCCTGAGGCATTAAGTGCTGTATTAATAATTTTTCCTGTGACACTGACTACTGGGGTCAATCCAATGGCTAATAATATAGGTATTGTTACGATATCATTGAAGGCACCATCGTACAGTAGATTAACGATGGATTTGCCGAAGACCACAATGACAATCATGTATGTCCCCGTGATTAATAGTAGAACACGGCTAATCACACGTGTTCGATAATGTAATGAACCACGCCCATGTTTTGTATATGTCCGTACAAAGTTTGGTAAAAGAACAGCTCCAAGTGTAGTTATTGACATATGGAGGGGCATTGTCAGGTTTGCTAATGCTCTCAAGGCTCCGCTATCGCTCAATCCACCAAAAAGTGGTAACAATAAAAAATAGCTGTTGACAGGTAACCAGCGTAAAAAGCGTGAACCTAATGACCACTTACCATATTCCCAGTGGTCTGTGACAACATCTTTTACCGTAAGAGATTCTTCTTTTATATTGAATTTTGGCTTTAAAAAGAAGATTGTAAGGATTATGCTCGCAATAAATGCTGCAATACCCATAATCACCAATGCTGAAAATGGATTAAGCCATTGCTCTTGTGAGAATGTTATACATGGGATGACATTTGCACTTGGCAAGCATATCTCCGCTGTTCCCAGATCCATTAGATGAAGTAAACTAACACCGACAACTGTTACCACAAGATAAATCGCCCCACCCAAAGCAGACCACTGTGGTGTGGATAACACATAAAATGGACGTCGTGTCAGATAGCGTGTTAAAAATAAGGGCGCGGTTACTGTGGCACCCGCAAGTGCTGTTCCCATAAGTGTTGAATCAAAAACATAGGTTGCAATTGCCCCCAAACCAAGCATTATTGCAACTAAACCGCCGATAAATATATGCCCGAAAAACACATATCCCATATATGATCGGAAAATCTTTGAGTATTTGCTCGGACCAAAATAAGTCAATGGATCAATGAGAAGCGCTTCATAGAAGTTTTGTGGGAGCAATAACCAGGAATAAGCAATAACAAATGCGCCATACTGATCTGGAATCATCCAACGAGCAAGTAACACATTGATGATAAAGTTAGTTCCAGAAAACAATGCCTGATCTAAAAATGCGAAACTTAGTTTGCTTGTCCATTTGCTATAACGTGCATAGAGCTTATGTATTTTTCGCAGTCGCCCTGTGTTTTTCAATGATATAGATGTATTTGATGTGTTCATGTGGGCTTTTGCGCTCCCAATAGCTTAAAAAGCAAGCTAGTTATTAGACAAGAAATATGGTTACTTAGAATTTCCTTGTATCATAAGCAGTAGTCTAGCATAACTTAATTTTAAAAGACTGAGGAATAGTCTTTTTTCATAATAAATTGGGAAAATATTCACATAAATTAGATTATGGTTAGGTTGTGTCGATATTTCAACGTATGTAGTGACTCCATAAAATTGGTTCTTCCGCACTTTATGTAGAATCCGGCACCACCTGAGAGTATGTCGGTTGAAAAGACTTGTATCATCGCTCATTTCAACTTTGTCGATGATGATATGAGCTACAAAGGTCTACACGAATTGCGGAAGAACCAAAATTGTACACGAAAATATGATTAGTTAGTGAACAAGTTATTTCTATTCACAGCACTGATCTTCGGATCCTTGTAGTGTGAGATGCCTCAATGATGAATATCCAACTGCACTGAGATAATGTAGAAATAAGTTCATTTTATCCATCAGACGACATACGCGTTTACCCGAAATTGACGTTTCCATTGCCAAATTCTTGGGCATTCAAGTCATGCTCCTTCACACTTTCACCTTGTACTTTTCACCTACTGACCATCACCCGCTATAGTGGACAGTAGCAAAGTCTCC
>DAOTXB010000430.1:0-5229 GCA_034435575.1 Anaerolineae bacterium | reverse complement strand
GTCGGCTTCATCAGTACCGTATTGCGCTCAGAGAAGCGGGTAACTCGACTTCTCGGAACTATTCCGAAGGCATGGTGAGCGGTTGACGACCATCAATCGCCCCCACATAATAGCATGAACAAAATGGGGGATGAGCTTATGCGTACCGAAAATACTGTCTTTATTAGTTATCGTCGATCTAATATCTATATTGCACGGTCGGTATATCAAGACCTGCAAACACATGGACATGATGTCTTTCTGGACTACCAGAGCATCGATTCCGGCTCATTTGGGCGGGTTATTCTTTCACAAATCGCAGCAAGAGCGCATTTTGTGCTGATCTTGACCCCGAGTACGCTCGAACGGTGTGTAAATCCAGGGGACTGGGTGCGACGAGAGATTGAACATGCGATTGAGATGAAGCGCAATATTGTCCCACTTATGTTCGAGGAATTTGACTTCGGCGCAGTACGAGATCTTATGCCAGGAAAATTGGCACAACTTCCCTCATACAATAGCATACGCATTCCGCCTGATTACTTTGAAGAAGCCATGACACGGCTTCGGGAACGGTTCCTGAACAAACCGCTTGAGGTGGTACTCCACCCCGTACCCATCGACCAACAACAAGAGGCTGAGGAAGCGATTCGAGGCGCCTCCAATGCACCAAATCCGACTTCCCAAAAAATCGGTGCAGAAGGGCATTTTGAACGTGGCAGTCAGGCATTACGTAATCGCCAGACTGGTTTGTCAATTTCTGCATTTAATAAAGCTCTCTCGCTCAATCCACAGTATCCAGAGGCACTCAACTTGCGTGGACAGGCACATGCCAATGCGGGCGACTATGATCTTGCAATCGCCGATTTCTCTAAAGCACTTGCAATTGACAAATTTCTGGTCGATGCCTACCTCAACCGCGCTTTTGTCTACCATATGAAAGCGATGTACGAAGAAGCAATTGCGGACTATACCGAAGCGCTACGGCTGAACCCTGCCAATGTTGATGCGTATATTGGGCGTGGCGATACCAGGGCACACCGTGAGGACTATGATCGTGCCATAAGCGATTATGAGGAAGCACTACGTATTGTGCCTAAACATGGCTCTGCACGTAACAAACTACGCAGTGCCAAACGCGCCAATACAAAGAGTCCGTTACGCCGATTCAAAAATATGTTCAGTGCAGTGCCGGATGATTTTAAGCCGGAGTCCGCTAAAGATTATCTGGAACGGGGGATTCAACGACCCGATCAGGATATTGAGGGTAAGATTGCAGATTTTACGGCGGCGATTGAACGTGACCCGGATCTTACCAATGCCTATTTTCATCGGGCAAGTGTCTTATATGATGATGGGCAATTTGAAGAAACGATCAGTGATTTGACCCGTATGATTGAGCTTGCACCTAAATCCCGCAATGCGTATATCAATCGGGCAGAGGCATATTTGTGTCTTGATCGGTGGGATGAGGCGATTGTTGATTACAATCATGCCCGCGAACTCAATTATCAGGGCGAACATGTGACCTGCGGATTGGCGATTGCTAACTATTGTAAGGGGTGGAAGGATGATGCGAAAGCGATCTGGGATGAATTAGCCGAAATGCGTCTTAGACAATACAAAAATGCGAATTATATTGGCAAGAAACTCAACTGGCATCCCATCATCATCGACCATGCCAGGGCAATGATTGATGATTTGTATAGTGCAGGGTAGGTGGCTGAAAACTCTCACAATTTATGTGACATCGGTCGAGCACAACGCTCAACGAATCGGGACAGCGCAGAGATACCGTCTGATTTGTCAAGATAATAATGTGACCATTTGTGATTAATTCGCCAGATAATTAGGATCAAATGGTCGCCCAGATTTGAGTATTCCATAGGCAAGATGTAGCAATTTCCGCATGACAGCAACAATGATCTCTTTGCCTGTTAGACCGCGTTCTTCCAGCCTTTTAGCAAACGTCTTCAAGATGGGATTTCGATTCTTGGCAACGATGGCAGGCATATACAATGCCGATCGTAAGGATGCGGGTCCCGTTTTGGAGATTCGACTTCGTCGATGGACGGAACTGCCGGATCGATGTTGCCTTGGATTTAAGCCAGCATAAGCAACGATCTGCCGCACATTGTCAAAATCGGGAATATCGCGGATTTCCGCCAATAATTTGGCGGCTGTGAGTTCGCCAATACCCGGGATAGATACCAGTAATTGTTGCTGATGATGAAGGGTTTGATTCTGCTCGATAACAGATTGGATTTCTGCTTCAATTTGTGTGATTTTTTCATCTAAAAAAGCAATGTGGGATTCCAGAAATTGTTTGACATGATTGGTTTGACTGGCTTTACGACGATTGATCTCTTCCTGACGCATGGTTTTGACTTCGTACAAATAACGAACTAGCGTTCGCAGTTCACTCCAGTCTTCATCTGGAGGTGTCCATAACGGCGGTGACTGTGTTCGACAAAAATCAGCAATCAGGCGCGCATCGACCCGGTCTGTTTTGTTGCGTTGTAGTTGACTGGACGCATACGCTTTAATTCGAGCAGGATTGACGACACTGGTTGTGTATCCTGCTTCATAACAGTAGATCGCAAGTGCTCGACTGTATATTCCTGTTGCTTCCATACACACATGTAGCTCTTTGTCCGTTGTGCGATTATCCAGCCATGAACTGATCTGATCGAACCCGGCGACATCATTGCTAAATTGAGCCTCAGATACTTGACTTTCACCATCCATCAGGCATACATCCAATGTTGCTTTGGATACATCAATCCCCATGTAATTCATTTCCAACCTCCCAATACAATAAAAATCTATCTCTAGTGGCATGTTTAACGTTCTCAGTCCACCTTGTCATCCATTCAAGCTCATCTCGTTATGAGTGGCTTCTGATACCGTTCGACCTCACACGTTTAAACTCCTGTGGGTAGGCCTCATCTCTGCGCCAAGCTTAAAGCTTCAGGGGGGAACACAGGCTCTTACTCACAGTGCCTAACAGTAATGATGATGAATTCACCTTACTTATTTCAAGATACAAGGGGGAACGGTCAAGCAATTTGCAACGCAAATAGGCGGATGGTTCGGCAGTCCGCCAGAACGGTGGTGCTGGCGTACCGTCCGACGGTGCTTGAGGGTGGGTGCCCTCGCGCTGTAAAAGATACTGTTGGCGAAAGGCAAATCGTTATGAAGCTAAGCGTGCAAAATGAGAAACGCGAGTTTGAGCAGGCTTGATCCCATTGAACCAGTCATCCAAGCGCAAGATATTCATAGCAGCAGCGGTAACGGTGTGTTGTAAATAGGCTTTGTCAGCTCCGCGATAGCGGCAATGTCTCAAATCAAGGCGACGAACACCTTGCGAGATAGTGCCTTCAACCCCAGCTCGTTTGCGGTAAATCTCTTTGTATTCCTCAGTTTCTTGACGAGCTCTTGCCCGTAATAAGGCTTTGTGTTGCTCAGGCAATCGCATGGTAATGATGCGTCCCATAATTTTGGCTTTGGTACAGAGATGGCGTACGGGACAGGGTCTACAATCACGTTTCGAGAAATGGGCACGCATGACGGGTTGCCCGTAATAATCAACATTCTGGTGCCACTTGTAGCTGACTTTTCCTTGTGGACAAGTCACCTGTTCTTGTTCCCAATCAATGTGAAATTGACTACTGTCATAGCCAGTTTTTTCGCGAGCTTGCCAGTTCGTATTCGGGTGTACTGGTCCGACAATATCGACCTCATATTGTGTATCACAAGCTGCCAGATATTCTGCCGTAACATAACCGCCATCCATGAGATGCTCAGCAGGTAAGATATCATTTTTTGCGAGTGAATGATGGACTTGCATCGTCGCAATATGATCAGGGGGTGATGCAGATGTTGTTTCGACATTCACGACTAATTGTGGCAAATCAGGATCACAAGTTTCTGTCAGATGCACTCGATACCCGATCCAATCGACCTGACGTTTGCTCCCGTAATGAGCATCTGTTTCATAAGGGGATGAATAACGCATTTGAGCTGCTGGTGTATCTTTGACATCTCGCCATTTAACTTGACCATCCATGATAACAAACTGATGTAACCAGACCTTATGAAAGATCTTTATCATTGGAATATCTCGCAACCATGAAGGAGACTGCGGGTCAAAGATAGCTTCCAATAGGTGATATCCATCTCGCCCATAGGTCTCAGCAAGTTCCTGTCGTTCTTGTTTGCTCGTTGGCAAACGAGCATCTTCAACACGATAACTGTATCGCTCAAACCAATCCTCACTAATCAAGGATTTCAGCCACTCAGGTTCCACTGCCGCGACAGCATTCAAGGCGGCTCTCAGTGTTTCACCGACCATTTCTATACGACGCATGACACGTACCTGGGCTAGAACACGGGTCGCATCTGTTCTTTGGCGTCCACGGACTTTGATAAGCCCTAATTCTCGCAGGCGTTTGACCATAATATCGAGTAAGCGGTGCATTGCATTCCCGTTGACTAATCTGTCTCGAAACTCGCTCAAAACCGAGAAATTGAAACCACGATCCTCCAACTCTAAGCTCAAGGCATATTTCCATGAAATCTTATCGCGAACAGCCTCAGCAGCTTGACGATCTGATAGCTTCTCCACGAATTGCATGATGGTCACTAATGCCAATCGCCACGGTGCAAGTGTCGGTTGACCTGAATCTGGATATAAATCCGCGAAATCTTCATCCTGGAAAATGCTACCCAGTTTGTCTCGCATCTTCATGTAAATGTTGCCATCTGGATAAATCGCTTGAGCCACACGGGCTGTATCTTCAGGAACAGGTGGAATTGGCATTGGTTTTAGAGACATCAGACCCTCATACAAACATTAAGTTTTGGTTTCAGTATAAGCCTCATATCCCTGGTGTTTTATTACACTTCGCATTTCGCCAACAGTATCTGTAAAATTGCCGTGAGGCGTTGTGCGAAGGGAAATTTTCAGACAAAAGATCTGTCATACGCGCTCTGAATTTTCGTTTTTCAACTGCGTGATCTGATTGTGTATTACAGAGGGGCAAATCGTGTCAGCCACGATGCTTTTAGGGCGCGATGCGTCCGGTGAGCGTGTTGTATCATGCTCACACGCTGGACGGCACCCGAGGAGTCGTTCAGCGGTGCGTCACGTTGGTGTGGCGTACCAGCCCCTCCGGCTTGAGGAGCGAGCTTGTTTTAGCTCGCTAGCCTTCTCAGCCCGTCAGACACTGTTGTTCACCGTTATGATAG
>DAOTXB010000429.1:0-4348 GCA_034435575.1 Anaerolineae bacterium | reverse complement strand
CGCATCCCCAACACCCCCGCACGGATAAACGACCCCGGTGTGCCGCCCACACCCAACCATAACGGGATCGGGTCTTGCTTCGGACGGGGATAAATCGCCTGATTATTCAGCGCAGGGCGATATTGCCCTGACCATGTCACCGTTTCGCTCTGACGAATTTGCAATAAGAGTTCGAGCTTTTCCGCGAAAATAGCATCATAATCCCGTAAGTCTAAACCAAATAGCGGGAAGGACTCGGTGAATGACCCACGCCCCACCACCATTTCTGCCCGACCATTCGAGATTAAATCGAGCGTGGCGAAATTTTGAAACGTCCGTACCGGATCAGAGGCACTCAATACCGCAACGGCACTCGTCAGCCGAATATTTTTGGTGCGCGCCGCCGCCGCCGCGAGGATCATGCTGGGTGCAGAATCCAAAAATTCTTTACGATAATGCTCACCAATGCCGAACACATCCAGCCCAACTTCGTCCGCATATGCCATGCGGTCTAGCAATTGCCCCATCGCTTGCACGCGGGATTCCGGGGTGTCTTCGCCGTCAACGAGTGGGTTACCCGCAAAACTATCAATACCAATGTCCAATGAAATCTCCAATGTCTACTCACTTATCATGCGTGTATTGTACAGAGGGTGCATTGGATAATGATTAACATCGCACCGGAATTAGCAAAGCGGTACAATGTGATTGTTCAACAGATAGAGGCGGAAAAGTGACCATTAGCGGGAATGATGATGTACGGTGGATGCGCCTCGCGCTTGAAGAAGCGGAGAATGCCATCCTCCACAACGATGTGCCCGTTGGCGCGGTAGCAGTGCGTGATGGCAAAATCATCGGGCGTGGGCATAATCGGCGTGAAATCGACGGCGACCCCACCGCCCATGCCGAGGTCATCGCCCTGCGCGAAGCATCACAGGTTGTTGGAGAATGGCGCTTAGAACGCGTCACGCTCTATGTTACGTTGGAACCCTGTTGCATGTGCGCGGGGGCGATCCAACTGGCACGGATTCCACGCCTTGTCTACGCGACAATCGACCCTAAAGCGGGCTGTGCAGGGAGCATCATGGATGTGTTGCGAAATCCACACACCACCCACACGATAGATATTGATGTCGGGTTATATGCGGATGAAGCCGCCGCGCAACTCCGGCGTTTCTTCCAGACTATGCGCGACGGTGAATGAAGCAATGTAGACGTTAGCGTTTACGGCGTTTACCACCAATACCTAGCAAGCCACCGATAAACAGCAATGCCATCGCGCCGATAAGTGCCGTAATCAGCGAACCAATCCCAAAGCCGATGTCCAGCGCATCATCAAAGCCCAGAAAACCAACGATGATCCCACCTATGAACGCACCCGCAACACCGAGTACGATATCCAAGACCAGTGGTGAATCTTTGCGTCCCATAAACTGCCGTGCGAATGCTCCTGCTAGAGCGCCGATGATGAGCCAGCCACAGCAGACATACCAAACGCCACCAATAAAATCCATAATGTAATTCTCCTCATATCTATTGATTAGTGCCTAATTATGATACGTTAATTGTAACGTTTCCGTTGTAACGTGCCAATGTTCTATGCTCCAATTCACCGGCATTTACAGACGAAGCACGTGTGAAAAATTAAAATCAGCGTTAAAATTCTGTTGGTATGCATTATCCCTCAAAATTACTAATTAGGAGTGTTTTATGTCAGATGCAATAACCCGTTATGATCTACCACAATCCGAGATCCCAACCCATTGGTACAATGTGCAGGCAGACCTACCACGCCCCCTACCTCCAGTTCTGCATCCAGGCACGCATCAACCGGTAGGACCGGATGATCTCGCCCCATTATTCCCGATGGGACTCATCATGCAAGAAGTCAGCCAGGATCGTGAAATCGAAATTCCTGAAGAAGTGCGCGAAATCTATAAGTTGTGGCGACCAACGCCTTTATTACGTGCACGTCGCCTAGAGAAATTTCTGGACACACCAGCGCATATTTATTACAAGTATGAAGGCGTTTCACCAAGCGGTAGTCATAAACTCAATACCGCAACAGCACAAGCCTATTACAACAAAGAAGAGGGCATCACCGGCTTGACAACAGAAACCGGCGCAGGGCAATGGGGCACGGCGCTGTCTCAAGCCTGTCGCTTCTTCGGGATGGATTGTGTGGTATATATGGTAAAGATTAGTTATCAGCAAAAGCCATATCGTCGGGCCTTGATGCAATCTTTCGGCGCTAGTGTTACCGCTAGCCCCAGTGATACCACTGACGCAGGCAAGCAAATTCTCGCTGAACACCCGGATAGCACCGGTTCACTCGGCATCGCTATTAGTGAGGCAGTAGAAGCAGCGGTGAAGAGCGGCGGTAAATACAAGTATGCGCTGGGGTCTGTGCTGAACCATGTGTTAATGCATCAGACCATCATCGGTAAGGAGTCGCTTAAACAGATGGAACTTGCCGGAGAATACCCTGATGTAGTGATTGCACCGACAGGTGGTGGTAGTAACTTTGCAGGGATCACCTTACCATTTTTGCAAGAGAACCTCACCAATGGGAAGACCACCCGTCTACTGGGTGTTGAACCTGCCGCTTGCCCTAGCTTAACACGCGGAACCTATGCTTATGACTTTGGCGATACAATTGGCATGACCCCGCTCGTTAAGATGTATACCCTCGGGCATGACTTCGTGCCACCACCTCTGCATGCGGGTGGTCTGCGCTATCATGGTATGGCATCCATTATCTGTGAGATGTATGACCAAAATTTGATGGAAGCACAGTCTATTCCACAGATGGAAACCTTCCGTGCCGCGCTAGACTTCGCCCGGACCGAAGGAATCATCCCGGCACCGGAAGCTGCACATGGCATCGCAGGCGCAATCCGTGAAGCAAACGCCGCCAAAGAAGCAGGCGAAAAGCGAGTGATATTGTTCAACCTGTGCGGACATGGACACTTTGATATGACTGCTTACAATGCCTATCTCGGCGATGAACTGTCGGACTACGATTATCCACAAGCGGAGATTGACGCGGCGAAGGCAAAGCTACCACAAATTTAAGGGCTACATATGATGTAGGGGGTGCATGTATACCCTCTGCACTCTTACCCAAACTGTGGCGTTTACAGATCGTCCTAAACCCGTATAATGAAACCATATGGAGAGATGCCAGAGTGGTTGATCGGGCCTGTCTCGAAAACAGGTGTGTCGCTTTGCGGCACCGAGGGTTCGAATCCCTCTCTCTCCGCACCATACGCCTGCCTACCCTATGGCGGGCGTTTTACGTTTCGGGTGAAATGAACCAGATGAGGCAATGACCTATGAAGACAATCGCAATTTACGGGAGTGCAATGGTACAGCCGGGTGAGCCGGACTATGACGCGTCCTATGCTGTTGGGCAAGCACTAGCGCGGGGTGGTTATGCCGTGATGACCGGAGGTTATGCCGGTGTGATGGGCGCGGCGAGCCATGGCGCATCGAGCGCAGGCGGGCATGTGATCGGGGTGACGACGGGCGCGGTTGAACGCTTGCGTGGACCGGAAGTACAGATGAATGCATGGGTCACGGAGAAGGTGCATTACGACACGCTCCATGAACGGTTGATGCACCTCGTGCGTGATGCCGATGGCTATGTGGTCATGCCCGGTGGACTGGGCACATTGACCGAGTTAGCAATGGTGTGGGAACTGATGCGCGTGCGTGATATTCCTCAACGCCCATTCATTCTGTACGGAAGATATTGGCGCGATATGTTGTCTGAGTTACATACCAGCCCGTATGTGCGCCAGACTGATTGGCATGTGTTCACCTATGTTGATTCACCGGATGCAGTCGTGAGCACACTGGACACCAGTACCGCACAAACTGAACAATCCACGGAGTAAACGCATGCACAACAAAGCGCAGGTTCTCGCTAGCCGTAAGCAGAAGGACGAGTTCTTCAAACAGCATCCACAATCCCCACTTGACCCCGCAAAACGCGCCAACTTTGACGGGTTGACATATTACGACTACAACCCTGCTCTCGCGCTAACGGTGACGGTGAACGCGTTCGAGGAGAAGAAGCCTGTACCGATCCAAACAACCACCGGCGAGGGGCGCATCTATCACCGCTTTGGCGAATTCACGTTCGATGTGAACGGTGAAAAAGCGCGATTGACCATCTTTGAAGCGCCACACGGTTACTTTCTGCCGTTTGTGGATAGCAACGCGGGCAAAGAGACTTACCCTGCCGGACGCTATCTTGACCTCGAAGCCAACGACGACGGCACATTTGATGTGGATTTCAACCTCGCGTATGCACCATTTTGCGCTTATAGCGACGAGTATTCCTGTCCGATCACGCCAGCAGAGA
>DAOTXB010000428.1:0-3915 GCA_034435575.1 Anaerolineae bacterium | reverse complement strand
ACCGTGCGTTTACTCACAGCGATTGTACTTATTCCTATAGGGTTGGTCGGCGCACGTATCGGCGGTGTAATCTGGACGGCGATGTTAAGCATTGTAGTAATTGTCGCCGCAATCGAATTTTATTTGATGGCGAGTGGGCGTTGGAGTCAGGGAAGCGCGGTCACAGGTGTGCCGATGGCTCTCGGCGTTTTACTCGCTTTTCATGTTGAAAATGCCATACTGGTGCCGGTTGTTATTGGCATTGGTGCTGTGCTGACCTTTGTGTGGGAATATTTACGGCATCCGAGTGATTTGAACCAGTGTTTGTGGCAAGCCATCACCACAGTAGCCGGTGTATTGTATGTCGGTGTGCCCATCGGCGCGATGATTGCGCTACGCAACAAACCGGACGGGTTTTTATGGATCATAGTATTGCTCGCGGTAACGTGGGGGACAGATACATTCGCCTACTTTGGCGGACGTGCTTTTGGTAGACGTAAACTCGCGCCAAAATTATCCCCCAAGAAAACGATTGAAGGTGCGATTGTCGGTGTAATCGGTGGTATTTTGCCCGCGCTTTTGTTCCTCGCTGTCGGCGATAAAATCACCGTTCCTGCGCTGATTATGATTTGCCTAGCACCACTGGTCGCCATTGGTGGTGATCTGTTTGAATCTGCGCTCAAACGCTTCTTCGAGGTAAAGGATTCGCACGTCGCGGGGTTAAATCTGATTCCGGGTCATGGTGGTGTGCTGGATCGCATCGACGCGCTATTGATGGTGTCATTTTTCTTCTACGTCTTCATGCTCCTCACC
Source organism: Anaerolineae bacterium (assembly GCA_034435575.1). GTDB lineage: Bacteria > Chloroflexota > Anaerolineae > Aggregatilineales > Phototrophicaceae > JAVJSU01. The sequence continues at coordinate 3,123 of DAOTXB010000428.1, read as the reverse complement.
GGAATTTCCTAACACGCATAGCTGTGGTTGCATAACGCTCGCGCTTGCCTGCATAAATAACTGGACTTTAGCAAACCCTAAGTGTTTGCAAAGGGTTGTGTTTTAGGGGTGTTCTTTTTGTATAATATTATAATCAATGCAGTTCACAGTTTTTAGGTTTCAGTGAGTCATCAATAAACCGTTTAGTGATTAAATTGTGCAATGTACGTCAGACCTAAATATAAATAGTCACGAGCATTTTTGCGGGTAGCGTGTGCTATCCGATGAAGCGGGAGGACAAACAATATGCGTGGACCAAACGATAAATTTACGATGTCAGAGCCAAAACCCTTCAAAGGATTGGGGGCAAAATACGCATTCTGGTTGACCACATCAGAAAAATCTCTCGTTGAATTCGTCAAGACAATCAATTGTGTCGCTTTTGTTTCTAGCGCGGGCAACCCACCATTGAGCAGAACAACCGTATCGAAAAGTGATAATACCGCTCAACCTTTGCGCGTGTTGGTCGCGGTCAATGATGATTTTGATGCCGATGAAGCGTGGCACTGGATTTATCAGGAATTAGACGATGAAGCCCGCTTCGTACAATTGGATTCTATCTGGGAAGACGCGATTAACGGCGTTTTATGACACACTCACCTTTAGGACTGCGCCAAACAATCCCGCGAACACGCCCCGCTACTTTGCATAGATCACCATAATGCCTCATTTTTACACGAAACAGATCACCGAACCCGAAACTTCATAGAGGGGTGTCGGGTTTTATCTTTTGTAACTGGAAACATTGGATTTGATGCCCTAAGATGACCGTATCAAACGCATTTGATCACACACAAAAGAACGCATGAAGGACTGGACAATGACAAATAACGGCATCCGCATCAGCGGAACACCGACAGGACAAACATGGACAGGTGCCCTAACGAAAGTCGCCTATGACGACGCAGGTATTAAAGCCAATTTACTCAATTTAGAGCAAACGTGTCTGGTGGTTACGGATGGCACGCAGGTGGGCGTGGTCAATGGCGGGCAGATTCACGCCGCGCCGGTTGCGGGTGGCTTGCAGGTACTCGCCGCTATACCACCGATTAACCCGTCACAATTAGGCGACCCTACATTCAGAGAAGCGCACGGCGTCAAATATAATTACACCACTGGTGCGATGGCAAACAGCATCGCCTCAGAAGACCTTGTTATCGCTATGGGTAAGGCGAATATGCTGGCATCGTATGGCGCGGCGGGGAATGTACCGAATCGCCTGAACGCCGCAGTAGAAAAAATTCAAAGCGCGTTGCCGAATGGTCCCTATACGGTCAATCTTATTCATAGCCCCAGCGAAGAAAAAATGGAGCGTGACGCGGTAGATACCTTCTTAAAATATGGTGTAAAAACTGTTGAAGCCTCCGCCTTTTTAGAACTCACACCCAATGTCGTACGCTATCGTGCCGCCGGATTGAGCCGTAATGCGAATGGCTCGGTAAATATCGGCAATCGCATCATCGCCAAAATTTCGCGCCGCGAAGTCGCTACCCATTTTATGAATCCCGCGCCAGATCGTCTGCTTACCCCGCTCGTACAACAGGGGCTGATTACCGCAGAGCAGGCAGAACTTGCGAAAACTGTGCCGGTGGCTGATGACATCACCTGTGAGGCAGATAGCGGCGGTCACACCGATAATCGTCCGTTGGTTGCGCTATTACCATCGATTCTAGCATTGCGCGATGAAATTCAAGCCGAACACAATTATGCCATTCCAGTACGCGTGGGCGCGGCAGGGGGCATCGGCACACCCTCAGCAGCATTAGCTTCCTTCATGATGGGCGCGGCGTATATCGTGACCGGGTCAATCAACCAATCTGCGATGGAAGCGGGATCATCGCTGCACACCAAAAAGGCGCTGTCTCAGGCAGATATGGCAGATGTGATGATGGCACCGGCGGCAGATATGTTTGAGATGGGCGTGCATGTGCAGGTGCTCAAACGTGGGACAATGTTCCCGATGCGTGCCCAGAAACTCTATGAATATTACACCGAATACGACAGCATTGAGGCAATCCCGACTGCTGAACGTGATCGGCTGGAAAAATCGGTTTTCCGCCAACCATTAGAAGACATCTGGGCGGGAACGGTTGAATTCTTTGAAGAACGTGATCCTGACCAAATTGCCCGTGCAAAGGACAACCCGAAGCGTAAAATGGCGCTGATCTTTCGCTGGTATCTGGGGTTATCCTCGCGTTGGTCGAACGTGGGTGAAAAAGGGCGCGAGATGGATTATCAGATCTGGTGTGGTCCTGCGATGGGCGCGTTCAACGCCTGGGTAAAGGGCACATACATGGAAAATTATGAGAATCGTCATGTTGCGGATATTGCAGAACACATGATGCGTGGAGCGGCGTTCCTATATCGGATGCAAATGCTCAAGATGCAGGGTGCGGACTTCGCGCCAAATTATACGCAATATGTGCCACAAGCGCCTCTTGTAAAATAATTTCGCCACTTTCTGTCAGGTCAAACGGGCGTGAATTTCTGCGTCCGTTTTTTGTTTTATTGACTGATGTTACACAAGCCATGAAATTAAGCTATATTGTATCAAATACCCCCTCCGTCGCTACTGCATAGCGACACTTCCCCCGAATTCAAGGGAGGATTTTTCGATTACGGGCATGGAAAAGTCGCCTTCCTTGTGGACGGGGAAGGAGATTTAGAGGATGGGGTCAAGACATAAACATTCAATCAACGTAAATTGTACGGTTAAACCATGAAACTGCGTAACGTCAGTTATTGAGCTAATCTATAGATCATGCACCTTTCAAGATTATTTCAAATCTCCCTAAACTGAACCCAAATCGCGTTTACTACGTATTAGATCATAGAGTGCATCATGATTATTAAGCATGAGTGGGGAGAGTAGACTATGATTATTATGTTCAATATTGAATTAGATAACACGTTTGGCATAGGGTCTGGAACAATGACACAAGAGACAGCATTTGAAATAGCGGATGTGCTGGCATATTTGGATGTGCCCCATCAAGCACCTTCACTGGCATACTTGCAGACGTTGATGCACGCCTACACACGGACGGTACCCTGGGAGTCTGCATCACGCATTGCTAATCGCGC
>DAOTXB010000427.1:0-6781 GCA_034435575.1 Anaerolineae bacterium | reverse complement strand
TGGGCAACCAGAACGGGCGATAGTCAAATATAACGGTGGATTCACCTTCGGGTATTGGCACAGCGCGGAACATCACATTCGCACGATACACATCGACATCCTCACCGTTGACCGTTGCCTGCCAGCCCGGATAATATGCATCCGTCAACAGTAACATACCCGCTGATTCTGTGTTGACATTGAGCGTGAGACGTGTCGATGAATAGTTGTCGATGGTCACTTCTGACGCGCTATTTGTCGCCCCAAACTCAAATTGTTCGCTGGTGTTGAGGGTGATGGTTTGCGCGGGGTCGAAGTTTTGCGCGGACATGACTTCTAGCGCGGATTCTGTACCGTCCCATGTATCCGGTAAGCTGATTGCATCGTAGACCATAAAAGCACGGGGGAAAACATCCAGATTTTCAAAGATTTTGACATCCGCAGAATACACGCGCTCCCATCCATTGGGCGCGAGTTGCAAGAATAGATCAACCCGTTCATCGACCAGCGTCACAGCTTGTATAGTGGTCGGCGAATCACCGTTGCGGAACGTTAGCGTCTGCGGGGTAGTAACCGCATCTGTGCTATAGCGTAAGCGCGTCAAATTATCATCAGGGAGCATGATCCGGTCAATCAATGTCAGCGTATCGTCTTCATTAAAGCGCACATCCGGCACCGCACAGGCTGAGTCCGTGCAATCCCCCCTTATCAGCAAATCTACCCGATTCGATGTAAAGCCGAAGGTTTGTGTCAGTGTATACGCCTCCCCCGCCTCAAGCGGGATGCTAAGTGCTGTATCGTAAAAAATGCCCTCATAGACGCGATCATAGACCTTATCCAGCAGTAAATAGCGCATATTGGTCAGGTTAAGCCAGCGATCATCCGGCAAGCACGCGCCTCTACAGGCGGGTTGTGCCAGAATTTCGCGTAAGCGTCCGTCAATCGTGCGGAGTGTGCCGTCTGGCAATAATAGTGACGTAAAAGCGCTGTAATGGATGGTCGGCAACACGCCCCCGTCAAAGCCATCAATGCTCGGAATATCCCACAACAACGGTAAATTGCCTGCGATTGTTTCCTGCATTTTGGTGGCGGTGAAGGCGTAATCCGCGCCCCGTGCTGATAATCCTAATGCCTGCCAGCGTGTTTCTAAAGTGGGACGGTCACCGGGGTCGAACAATAAGCCAGAAATACTCAACATGCGATCCGGTGCGGGGGAATCTAAGCCGTAAGCTTGCATTTGATATGCCGTGAAACGTGCATCGAACACGCGAGGATCAGCCAGATCATTATAAGGGAGGGTGTGCGACGCAATCCATAATTCACCAAACACACTGACCACAATCAGAATACCGAGTACAATACGGCGCGATTTCATGACATCTTGCAGTATCGTCAAGCGCATTGCTACAGGTGGTGACGGCAACATGCCACGCCCGAAGAGGATCAAAATACTCAGTATGATGAGGGCGATGCTCCAACCCACCCATGTTGTGAGCGTGGGTAATGCGCCTCCGTTGACCTCTGCTTGTGCGCGATCAGAGAGCAGAGACAACGCCATGATACCCGCAATCACAGCGATCATCGTGCCCCAATGCCAGCGTTTTAGTGCACGAAACTGCCCATTCAAGACAGATTGTGTCCCTATGCCTGCCAGTATGGACACGCTTAAGGCGAACAATACCAACCAGCGTGCGGGCACACGAAATAAATTGAAGCCGGGGAAATTTGCCAATGTCAGGTAGATCGGTGTGAAGCGCCCCACCGCGAAGATCAAGCCGACCAGCGCCAAACTCACCCAGATAAGGCGGAATCTGTTCGGCTTGTCTTGTCCGTGTTTCGTTATTTGTGGGGAAAACATGCCGATTAACGCCAATCCTAGACCGATCACACCCACATATGCCAGATATTCTGCGAAGGGTTGCGCGTCATAGCTTGGCAACAATCCACGCCCGATCAACGCCGGATTCCAGCTAAAGGCGGTGGCTTCTTGCGCGTTGAGACCGTCCGCACGATTTGATAAAGATGCGAGTTGTTGCGCGGGGATGAGTTGTGGCAGTGCGAGCATAATGGCGATGAACGCGGTTGATGCTAATAAGCCACCATCCCGCAGTAAGCGCATCACATTGTCGCGCGGTGTGCGCGTACTGGTGCTGTTACCGAGGGCGATTGTCGCTAGCAAGAACACACCAAGCCCGACACCGGTGATGAACACGGTTTGTGTATGACCGGAGAGGATTTGTAATGCCCATGCAATTGCCATGAGTGGTAGATAGCGGGTTGGGCATTTTTGGGTCAGGTGAAAAAGTAGGAATAGCCAGGGCAACCAGGACAAACCCTGCAATTGGTTAATTTGCTCAACGTGTGCGCCAATATGCCCACCAAAGCCGAATAATCCGCCTGCGACCAGGGCAGGTAGCCACCCTATGCGCGTGGTAATACGTGCTAATAGCGCTGTGCCTAATCCAGCCCATGCGGTGTGGAGCAAAATATGGAGCTTGATCGCATCCGGTGCATCGAACGGAATCGTCAACCAGTTGGGCGGGTAAAATGTGCCCAGTTGAGAATTCGCCAGAAGGGGCGCACCCATGAACAAGTTTGGTGTCCACAGGGGTAAATTGCCATTGGCAAGCGCAATATCTCGTGCCTCCCAGTACGGGTAAAAGTAGGCAAAGGTATCGCCCCGTGCCAGTATCCAATCGGTGAAGGCGAGTTGATAAAAAAATAACAGCGCCAACAGCACGAAGGCGGCGAGAAGGGCGCTGTTTATGGAGCGATTATGCACGATAGACCGTTTTCCTTATTGATGACCTTGCTAATGCGCTAATCAACGCTTATTTCTGGCGACTGTTCAGCGACAAGTGATGATGAGCGTAGCGTCAAATAGATGTTGTAGATCACCTGTGCCACCATCACCACTGAGATCAACGCGACAAACATCGCCGGAGAAACGTCTGTTGCCACTATACCGATCAACGCGATTGCCCCTGCCCCCACCAGATGAATGACCGCTTCATGGCGCTGGGTTTGGATGGTCGAATCATCCTCTTCCAAGCCGTAGTCGATCAGTGCGAGCGCGATTAGATAGAGCACAAGCGCGGTAGTATAAATGATGCGGTAATCAGGGTTTATTGCATCGGCGGGGTAGCTCAGGGTAGACGCGAATAATTTTTTCGCACCCACACCAAACGCGATTAGCCCTAAGGCGAGGGGTAAATGCCCATAAATCCACGCGACAGGGGCGAATGGTTTGTCGAAGTCCACTTCTTCTCCGGCAGTATCTCCAAAATAGAGCCACCATAAGGCATAGAGGATGGTTAAGCCGAAAGTGCTAAATAACAGTTGATGAATACCGATTTGCGCGCCCTGTGCATCGTCAAGAATTTTTACGAATGCTTCGCCTAACACGATGATGGTGAAGATGCCGAATCGTTCGGTAATGTGATGCACATCGACTTCCCACTTACGTTGTATGTCCCGCATAGACGGAGTGAGAGGCACCATAAGCTCAACGGCGATGCCGATAAGCCAACCGACCCAATGATATTCTGCTGGTAAGAGCAACGACCCCAACCAGATCGCAATACCGAGGCTGAATCCGGTAATGTACCCTCGTGACATCTCCTTACTTTCTGGATGCATACGATAGGCACGTATGTACATGATGACGATCATCAAACGTGTGACCACATATGCCAGCGTAAATTGCACGTACAGGTCGCCAAAGGCACCGCTGACGCTTAATCCCATCGACGCAATCGCAAAAATTTGTGTGAATATCAGCAGTCGATGCACAAGGTCATCTACGACAAAGCGATTCTGATAGAATGTTTCACCTGTCCACGCCCACCATGTGACCGTCAGCAAAACGGCGAATTGTGCGAAGCCGTCTATGGTCAGGTTATCACTCAGAAAATTGCCGATTTGTATCAATGTGGCGACATACACCAGATCGTAGAAAAGCTCTAACCAGCCAATCGCACGGTCAGTATGCCGATGAAAGGTCACTTTCTTGAAATAGCGGGGTGGTGTAAATAATTCATACATGGGCATCGTCTCTTCGTAGTGAAATAATGTCGCGGGGATTATAGTGCATTATCGCGCACATCGACAACGCCCATATGGGTAGGTCAACGAACAATTCTTAGTAAAAAATGTAGTGTTCCTAAACGTCTCATGAAATGTAATGCAATTATCATTCCCGTTAAACAGATTTGCATGTTAAAATAGTTTTGTATGTAGACATCAACAATGTTAACATGGACAAACTTTTTTTTATGGCTCGTTAATGACATTAAGAAGAATGACCTATGGTGGATGAAAACCTTCAAATCAACGAATCGTTTGAACCGGCAACCGAATTTACGGTTTCGGATTTGGATACCCTTAAAGTATTGGCAGATCCGTTGCGGTTGAGCATTCTGGAATATTTGGCGAAGCCGGGAACGGTGAAGCAAATTGCGGAAAAGCTGGATAAACCGCCAACAAAGCTCTACTACCATTTCAATTTACTGGAAAAGCACGACCTGATTCAGATGGTAGATACGCGGATTGTGTCCGGTATTATCGAAAAACATTATCAGGCGAGCGCCCGCATGTATATGCTACAGCGGGGTTTGCTTTCTCCTGGTACAGAAGACTTTGACGCGAGTATCGGGGTGACATTGTCCAGCATGTTCACTGATGTGCAGAATGATGTGCGCCAGAGCATCGCTGATGGTGTGGTTGATACGAGCGACGACGCGCCGGAATCCCGTCGATTGGTGATTAGTCAGGGACGGTTAAATTTGTCCTCAGAAAAGGCACAGGAATTCTATGAGCGTCTGGTTGATCTGGTGAATGAATTTCAGGGGGAGAGCAATAATACACAGAATGAACATTCATATAAGATGTTATTTCTGTTACACCCCAGTAGCCGGGGTACGCTCACGGACGACGAATAGATTTCGTCTACACAATTTTAACAGTGGTGTGCTTTAATAGGGTTGTTCAAAAACGGCGATAGCCTGCTGACAAAGCAATATTGCTGTCGCCTCCTCGCAAAAACTGTATATCCACAACGGAGGAATAACTCATGGCGAACAAGTTCAAAGCGCCGTCTCTGGCGGAAATCACCTATAATTATCTCGGTTTGCACAAACAACGCGCCCGCCAACAAGACTACGATAAGCTACAAAATTCCTTCGTTAAAGCGCTGACCCGTATCAACAAAGAAGAGGATATTCGTGCGGCGCTGGCGCTCGATAAATCACGATACCTGCCTGTGCAGATGAAAAGTCCCGCCTATGAACGCTTGCTACGGATTAAAGGGCGGACACCGGAACTTTTGCGTGAGTATGCACAGGAACTCTACGATTATGGCGCGGAAATGCAAGATTATGCGGATAGGCTCTGGGACGAAGCCAAAGCACTTGACGAGGCGTGATTCTGGTGCATATTTTTCGTAGCTGGGATCATCATAAATTATGCAGGCGCGTGACCCTCTTTCCATGTTTCGTGGACATGAAGCCAGCGTAAGCCATTGGGCGTTGAAACATCATCCTTAAAAATGACCGTGCTCAGGCGTGCTGTTGGCTGATTCGGATCAGTATCCTGCCATTCTTCATATTCGACAATGTGAATATCGCCATGAGTCGCATGATGATTAACCGCCTTAATGGTGATACGCATCATTGCGCGGTTGGCGTGGGAATCATAGATGCTAGAGGTGATTTGCTCATAGGTATAGCGGCGACCATCCGGTGTGATAATTGCGAAATCGGGTGATGTTACAACGGAAAATCGCGCAAAACCCGAATCGTTTTTGGGCAGATCACCCTTAAACCAGTCCACAAAAAATTGATGTAGCTCGATAATCTCGCGCTCGTATTTGTCCATTTTGAGTCCCTTAAATTGGTGCGTTATCGGTCTGTAAATCGAGCCATGCGCGTTCTGCTGTGCTGAGTGTCAGCGCACTGGCGGCGATTAATTGCGTGAATTCGCCCGTGTTGCGCGCACCGACAATCGCAAGTGGTTGTACGTCATGATTAACAACGTATGCCAGCGCCAATTGTGGTAAATCTACCCCTTTATGTTCCGCGAGGGCACGCGCACGGTCTAAACGGGTGAAATTTTCTTCGTAAGCATATGCCAAAACGGTCACTTTGTCGAAGTAATCGGTCAATGCATCCGGGTTATCGTGGGTGAATTTGCCCGCCATAAAGCCACCGGCGAGGCTCGACCATGTGATAAGTTTTACATCATTCTCCGCATACCAGGTTAACGCAGAATCATCCCCACCAACGCTGATACATCCATCCCATGTCGGTTTAACCATGCGGGCGAGGCTCATCTGTGGACTGCTGACGGTGAAGGGGTGTAAGCCATTGGCTTGGGCGTAGGCGTTTGCTTCTGCAATCCGTGTGTGTGACCAGTTCGATCCGCCAAATACGGTGATTTTTCCAGCATTTTTGTGTGCGTTCAGGCAATCGACGATCTCATCAACCGGCACAGCGGGATTATCTCGATGGAGAAGATAAATGTCGATGTGCTCCACGTCCATGCGCTCAAGACTATCATGCAAATCGGATGTGATGTATTCCGGTGCTACACGCTCAGGGAGCTTGTCGTTGGGGTGTGCGCCCTTCCCGATGATGACCGCGTTCTCACGGTGTCCCCGTGCCTTTAGCCATTGTCCGAAAGCGCGTTCACACTGACCATCAAAGTAGACGTGCGCGGTGTCGAAGCAATTACACCCCTGTGCCCATACTTCATCCAGTAAGGCAAAGTTCGTGTCGCAGTCAGATTGTGCGAGGTACACGGTGCC
>DAOTXB010000426.1:0-17942 GCA_034435575.1 Anaerolineae bacterium | reverse complement strand
TATCTGGCATACAGGTGACAATTTCTTCACCATCAAGCTCCAGCAACAGGCGCAACACACCATGCGTACTGGGATGGTGTGGTCCCATGTTCAGGAGCATGGTTTCACCCGTCATCGCACGTTCAGAGACAATCCCTTTGAGTTCGTCAAGACTGCCCTGCCACTCACTCATATCAGTTTGAAGTGCTGGATTAACCATAAATCATGTTCTCTCGTTTGTTAACAATACTAATCTTCAGCATGCGGTTTATGCTTCATAATCTCGTCCACATTGAAGGAGAATTGCACCGTTTCGTAACCGAGCGGATAATCACGCCGGTGTGGATGCCCGTTCCAATCTTTTGGCATCAAAATACGACGTAAGTTCGGGTGTCCTTCAAACTCAATCCCCATCATATCGAAGATTTCGCGCTCTAACCAATTAGCGGCGGGCCATAGGTCAGTAATCGAATCGACCACAGGTTCATCTTCTTCAACATAGGTTTTTACACGCAAACGACGATTATAGAGCATAGAATAAATATGGTAGGCTACCCCAAAGCGCCCCGGGCGATCATAGTCAGGGTAATAATCTACCGCGCTAATATCTGAGAGGAAATTGTACACAAGACCGGGTGTATCTCGCAGGAAGCGAATTACCGAAACCAGATCTTTAGGTTCAACGACGAGGGTTGTTTCGTCGCGGAAGTTCACGACATCTTGTAATGCCTCCGGCAATTGAGCACGAACTGTCTCAGCCGGATCAAGTGCTTCAGGAATATCCATTAAAAACCGTCCCTTTAGCTTGCCCAGTCAGAAATACGTTCGCCACGAATTTTCTCATGCAATGTGAGGATACCATGCATCAATTGTTCCGGGCGTGGCGGGCATCCAGCGACATACACATCAACAGGAAGCACTTCATCAACACCCTGTACAACAGCATAATTATTGTATACCCCACCACAAGAGGCGCAATCGCCCATCGCAATCACCCATTTGGGATCAGCCATTTGATCGTACAATTGTCGGAGCACAGGTGCCATTTTGCGTGTCACACGCCCTGCAACAATGATTAAATCTGCCTGACGCGGACTAGCACGGTTTAATTCCATGCCGAAACGTGACAGATCATATGTACCGCCCTGAGTACTCATGTACTCAATGGCACAACACGCCAGACCAAACAGCAGGGGCCAGGTCGCGCCCGTACGCGCCCAATTGACCGCTTCTTCTACTGTCGACGTAACAACGCCTAAATTACCAAGTTTTGGTGTTACTCCCATTCCAACGCACCCTTCTTCCATTCATACACTAAGCCCACGGTGAGAACAAAGAGAAATAGCCCCATGACCGCTAAACCATAAAAGCCAAGATCACGGAACACCACCGCCCACGGTAAAAAGAAAATGAATTCAACATCAAAAAGGATGAACAATACACCAATCAAATAGAATTTGACCGATAACCGGCGCACGGCAGGACCAATGGGTGTCATACCACTTTCATAAGGCGCGGTTTTACGGGTCGTTGGGTTACGTGGACCAAACACCCGTGAGATGTTCATAATAATGAAGGTTAAACCGATGGTAAGGATGAGTAATATACCAGCCGGTGCGAATTGCTCTAACGCCATATGCAGACCTCAATTCCATGACAGCAGGCGGGCAAAATCTATTTGTACTTTTTTGAACAATTAATCAGATAAAGATTAGCATAACCCCATAGTCATGTCAACTCATATTAGGATTTGCCAGCGTTCAACAAAATGTACGCCTCGCGCAATAAGCCTAACGCATCTTGGGCAAGACGTAAAGGGAATCACATGCAATTTTTAATTATTCATTGGTTAACGTTTTATTGGTCACCCGAACCGTTGACCAGAGCGTTGCATATCATAGGCTTTTTGATGCAATGCGAGCACATCTTGAACCACAAGATCACGGTTTTGTGCGTGTTGATAGGCGTTGTGTGGTGTTTCGTTGCCGACACTAAACATATAGTGTGTTCCGGGCACCACACGGATGTTCCCGGCAGGCAATTCCAGCTTACCGAGTAAGTCCATCATGTCGATCAACCCAACAAGTGGATCACGGTGCCCGAGCATAACCCTGAACGTTCCCCAATCGCGGGCGATTTCATAATTTGCCAAACGTCCCATCGCCATAAAGGTCGCCCCGGTGATGCCTCGTGGAGTCTCATCATATTGCTTTCGATGAATCTCTTTGACAAAATCAGTCGCGCCAGCCGCAAGATTTTTGAGAATGGTCGGTTTTAATAAGCGTTCAAACAATTCTAGACCGGGCACACGTTGTAACAAACCGATTCCGATGCCAAGCGTGGTATAAAATGCGCGGTGCATGCTATCTTCTAACAACAGCGCAGGCGCAAGCGCACAACGGGTAACCTCACCATATTTCCATAAGATAGGGTTTAAGTAAAATAGCGTCGCTCCACCCATACTATGCCCGACAAAATTGATGACCTTAGTATTTGGCACACCGGGCTGACGGCGTATCTTCATTAAATCAATCCAACGTTGCAGGGTTTTCATCGCCGCGGGTGGATTGCATGTCTCTAGCGCAGGCGTAACATCGGTGAATAATGACTCCCCAAACCCGTTATGGTCAACTGAAATCGACACCAGTTGACGATTCGATTGCACAACATGACAGGGCAATTCTTCCCAGATTTTGTGATTACCCGTCCACCCATGCACAAATACCACATAGCCCTGTACATCTGTGAGGCGCTGTACAAGGTATTCGTCAGGAATATCAAAATCTTCGGGCCATGTGATCGACCAAAAGTAATCCTTAAGACCACAGTCATCCAACATCGACTGCACGTCTTCGGCAAATAGATACCCTTTTTTCATGAGGTCGATCAGACTGTACTTAGCGACATAAGTATTGGGAACCTCGCCCTGTGCGCGTTCCATATAGCCGAGTACCCATGACATCGGCGCTCTCTGAGGAACCATGAGAGTCCTTTCAGATCAAAGTCAAATTATGCGAGTAGGATTGTGCCAGCCTTTGCCTAGTGTACACCGAATCTAAATCAGCGTATTCTGAGGCGCATGATACGGCTGTCAGAAAAGCCAGAGGCGGCATAAAATGCCCGTGCCTGGTCGTTTGCGCGTTGCGTATTCACCATCAGCGACATGAGATTCAGTTGATGCGCCCGCCGTAACACCGCTTCCAGCAGTTCCGCGCCCACGCCCCGCCGTTGATAGGTGGGCAACACCGCCATATCGTTGAGGAATCCCCTGCTTTCGGTCAACGCTCGTACAATCGACAGCGCGACACAGCCAATAATCATTGCAGGTTCTTGCCGTGTCTGGGCGATAAACACTTCTAATGTGGGTGATTCGATGATGCGTAAAGCCACATCGCGCCATTTATCCATACCCATATCGCGATTCGCGGGGATCATTGCCAATAAGCCGATAATCTCATCGACATCGCGTGGTTCCGCTGGACGAATGATAAACTCAGCTTTGTGGGACAATGTATTTGGCTTATGATCACTGTTGTTATGATTACTTTCCAACCATTCGGCAATCATTTCACGATGTGTACGAAAGGGCAACAGAGGTAATTCATCCGGCGTAAACACCTTCGCATCTGCGGCATCGTCACCAGCAAGGAGTTCTCCACCAACTGGGCGCATACGGTAGAAGATCATAATGCCACTCACAGGCGGTCCTTCTGGGAAAGAATTCACACCCGCCATTTCGACGATTTCGACCTTTAAACCGGTTTCTTCTTCTGCTTCACGGATAGCGGCTTCTTCTGCGCTTTCATCCGCCTCCACAAATCCACTGGGGAGTGTCCAATCCCCTTTATGCGGCGGGTTGCCACGCTGAATTAGCACGATTCCGGCATCCATTTCGATCAACAAGCCAACGCCGGGCACAGGATTTACATAATGCACATACCCACAATTATCACAGGATGGACGCATCCGTCCGCCTTCTTCGCGTTCAGTGAGTTCGTGACTGCATATCGGGCAATATTTTAGTTTTTTCGGCATATTCACTCAGTCGATTCGTACGGTTGCCAATTTTCTTTATAGTTTACTTGATTTGCGTATCCAGCTAAACCGCTAACAAAATGAATCGCTAATCTCACCCGAGAATCAGTGGGATCATTTGTCGGTTCAATCAGTAGGTTATATACGCGAAAGTCTTGTACACACGTTATACCCTGTGTTGTTTCTCGTACATAGGGAGAATACACATAGTAGTACGAAACTTGATCTTCAACCAAAAATGACTCGGGTTGAGGTTCTAGTAACTCAACTGCATTAAATGGGTCAAACCCATCATGTAAAGCCCCATTACACGTCTGCATGACAAAGGCATCAACTTCTGAAGACTCTGCGGTGAATGAAACCTCTACAATGGGTAATCCACGCCTTCCATCAATCAATAATGGAAGATTAGGGAAAATAATCCCTAGTTCACTTTCCAGCGTTGATCGTGTCCAACGTGAAGAATTAGAATTGTCAAACAGGGTTAGGTAAGAGATTGTTATGGCAACAAACAAGGCAAATACTAAAAATGTGATCTTTATTACAAAATTTGACCACATTTTTCGATACTCGCTAATTTCCACCTCTACCTCGCTTCCCAAAACTAAAAAGACACAGCATAAGCCATGTCTTTAATTAACTATAGAATAGCGTCGTTTACATCTCAAGGTAATCGCGCAGTTGACGGCTACGGGTAGGATGGCGCAATTTACGCAACGCCTTGGCTTCAATCTGGCGGATACGCTCACGGGTTACACCGAAGTGTCGCCCAACTTCCTCTAACGTATGATCTTGCCCATCCTGCAAGCCGAAGCGTAATTCCAACACCTCACGCTCACGATCACTCAACACCCCTAGTGCAGAGCGAATTTGCTCCTTGAGCAATTGACGGCTCGCCGCATCCACCGGACCGGGGATATTATCATCAGGGATGAAGTCACCGAGCAAGCTCGAATCTTCCTGACCAATTGGCATTTCAAGGCTCATCGGCTCCTGACTGATCCGCATAATTTTACGGACTTTTTGCGCGGCGCGGCGCAATTTACGCTGTAAACCGGGATCAAGATGCATTCCCTCTTTACGTAAAAGTTTGATCGCCTCAGTTTCTTCTTTGCTGAGGAAATCCATCTCCAGTGCGATTTGTTCCGCGCTCGGCTCCGCGCCCAAATCCTGAATCAAATTACGCTGAATTCGCATCAAACGATTGATCGTTTCGACCATATGTACAGGGATACGGATGGTGCGCGCTTGATCCGCAATTGCCCGGCTAATCGCCTGACGAATCCACCATGTAGCATAGGTACTGAACTTATAGCCTTTGGTATGATCAAATTTTGCCACTGCACGGAGCAATCCAATATTTCCCTCTTGGATGAGATCAAGGAAGTTGATCCCACGCCCCATATAACGCTTGGCAACACTGACCACCAGACGTAAGTTTGCACGGGTTAAGGATTCTGCCGCAAGTTCTGACTTAAACTCAACCTGTTTGAACAGTTCCGGCAAATCCTCAACTTCGTCTTCGTCCTCCAGCAACCAATCACGGAAGGTCTGTGACGGTGGGAGTTCTTTATTGGTGCGATAATGCCCACGCACTTGCATTTGCTGGGTGAACGGAATCAGGAATAGCCCTTGCATTACTTCAAATAATTGACGTGCAAGCGCAGTCCATTCGTCACTACGCCCCCAATCATTCTGGCGCAAATAACGCCGCACATATGATTTCTGGTCAACATTCCAATCTTTGTAGACCATCTGCACTTCGTCGATCACTTCGCGCAAATCAGGCGGTTCAGTTTCAAAGTCTGGCGCATGATCCATCACATATTGCCAGCATTCTACGATATGGTCATATGTCTTGAATACGATATCGATGGGTTCTGGCAAAGATGCGGTAGTGACCTCTTCGACGTTGTCCACTTTTGAGAGTTCGTCGGTCATAGTTTGTACCAATTGCTCCGCCGCAATCTGTGCGCTCAACCAAATTTCACGGTTGCTATCAAGCAGTGGTACCTGCCCGATCTCCTTGAGGTACATCCGCACTGGATCATCCGCAAGAGAAACAGTGTCGATCTGCATCTGTGCGATGTCATCGTCGTCGTCATCACTATCATCGTTGTCCTCATCGACATCGATGTTCGCGATGGTGTCATCATCGTCTAAATTAGCCTCATCATCGAGTTCTTCATCAATGTCTTCGCTGAACGGCTCGACGACAATATTACTTTCCGATTTTCGTGTACGTTTCTTAGCCATCAGAGTCCTTCGTTTTACAATATTCTGGCAGATAAGGTGCTGATTTCAGCTTCGAGTTTTGTTTTAGCCTGTGTAGAGAGGACGATCCGCATCCCAAGTTCGAGCGCGGATGGCTCATGATTATTGTTTTGACTATCACGCTGGGCGAAGCTCATTTCATCAAGCTCGCGTCGCAGACGTTGTACCCGTAATTGTAAAGTTTTGCCGATAAATTCCTCATCTTGCGTATCTACATAATAACGGCGTTCATGTTTTTTCCAAATTGAGACAAAATCCCCGTTGAAGCGCCTTTCACCAACGCGTCCTTTAACGTGTTCCGGGTCACCGACCATAATTTGTTTAAAGACCCCTTTCACCACAGGGTCAAGATTAGACTGCATATAATCGAGCACATCCAAATCATGCTGGTTCACTGCATCTACAAACACGCTAATCATCGCTTGATATTCAGTACGTGTAAAATCATAGGCATTTAAATCCGCTAAGGGTCCATCCGACATTGCTGGATTATCATTTGCCAACTCACGCAACTTACGATTTACGGCATAAACCAGTTCAGGATTCGCGAAAAGTGTTCTCAGACAATGTAATTCGACACTTTCCGCCAGAGGTTCAATAATCGGTGCATGCCCTACCGCCATGTCTATGATATAGTCACCATCTTCCAGGTCATCGTCAGGTGGTGGCTCCAGCGCATCATAATCTAGTGGTGGTGGATCATCAGATGCAGGTGGCGGTGATTCTCTTCTAACCGGTTTAATCTCAGCCCGTTTTTCTTGCGACCATGCGAGAAGGTTGCGCTCTGGTATGCGTAATTTGAGCGCCAATTTCTGAATATTGTCCTGTTTTACCAGATCATTTTCTGAAGCGATTAATATGGGCAAAACGCGTTTTGCGGCGGCTTCGCGCTCTTGCACACTCGCGGTGTCCGGCAGTGCATCAACCTCAGCGTTAATGACATAATCAGCGACTGGTAATGCATCATCAACCAGTGTTTGCCAGTGGTCAGGCTCTTCTCGTAATAGATCATCAGGGTCTTTGGCGTTCGGGATTTGCAAAATACGGATGTCAACCGATAATTTGCCCGAAAAATCTGCGACAAGGGTTTGCCGTGCGGTTTCTAAACTGCGTTGTGTGGCGTTTTGCCCCGCCGCATCAGCATCTAACGCAAGAATAATCTTTTTTGCATCACGCGGTGCAATCAGTCGTAGTTGTGTTTCCGTCATCGCCGTCCCCATCTGGGCGACAACGTTCATAAAACCTGCTTGGTGCGCTTGAATCGCATCCATATATCCTTCGACGATGACCGCAGTCTCAATCTTACGAATCATCTCTCGTGCGAGATCTAAACCGAATAAAATTCGACTTTTATCAAAAACCGCTGATTGGGGTGAATTGATGTATTTAGGTTGATCTTCCGGGTCAAGAACACGCCCACCAAAGCCAACCACACGCCCACGCTGATCCCGGATAGGAATAACGAGACGGTTACGGAAACGATCATACACGTTGCCACGATCATTTTTCAGCGCGACACCTGCTTCGATGACCTCTTCTTCGCTATAGCCGAGGTTAGTCAAATATTCGAGTGCATTCCCCCAACCGGAAGGCGCAAAGCCAATACCAAACTTACGAATCGTCTCTAATGATAATCCACGCTTATCCATTGCATAGGCACGAACGGCTTTCGCTTCTGGTGTATTGCCCTCTATCAAATGACTATGATAAACATCTGCGATAGTCTTTAATAAGCCGCGCAATTTATCGACATGTTCATCGCGTGCTTTGTCTTCCTGCGACCGTTGACGAACTTCAACCCCGGCTTGTTCCGCAAGGGCATTGAGCGCGTCCGTAAAATCCCATCCATGATGCTTCATGGCGAAGTTGAAGATGTCGCCACCTTCTGAACACGCGCCAAAACAGCGCCAGGATTGTCGATCTGGATCAACGACAAAAGACGGGGTACGTTCATTATGGAATGGACACGGCGCTTTATAGTACCTACCTGATTTTTTGAGTGGTACGTATTGTTGAATGTAATTAACGATGTCTAAACGGGCTTTAATCTCGTCAGTAGTAGACATGAACCCCACACTCACACGTTGATAGTGTGTGCATTATATAGGTGACATTCAACCGTCGCAACAGACAGTGGGTTAAATGACTGTAATCATTCTAAATAATTTATGAAGTATTAGCTTGTAAATACAAATGATATTAATAAAGTGTTGTTTGGATTAATCCTAAATCAAGCAAAAAGGGTTATGAACCTGCTGAGTCCACAACCCCCTATAATGTATTTCTGATGTTGACTAAAAACCACTCAGTTCGCTGAGGTCAGCACGACCAGTCTGCATAGCGCTAATCGCCTGTAACAGACCGATGCGATTTGCACGTACTGCCGGATCATCGGCGTTGACCAGTACACCATCCCCCTTACCCGTGCCGAAGTAAGCCGTAATTGCTGGCACGATGGGCACAAATGCCGTCAAAAATGCACCTACATTGCCCTCATCATCAAGTGACTCGACAGCCGTTTGATAGGCATCATACAGTGCCTGCTCTTCATCTTGCTGGAATAACGCCGGATCGACCTGATAACGGGCTTCCTCATTGCGCGTAATTCGCACACAACGGGCGAAGCTATCAAGAATGCTTTCCCAATTATCGTGAGTGACCCATTTAGACAGTTCATCTGCGCCAACAATCGCTTGAGATGGATTACGGCTTTGTTCGGCTAATACTGCGCTGATAATGTCCGGCGCATAGCCTTTTTCTGACATCCACACCCGCAAACGACCGGCGATAAATTCAAGTACCTGTGTCTGTGATTCTATTGACGCAGAAACAGGCTGCGCCGACGCAACAAGGTTGACGGCTTTCGCTAAATCCGCAGAAATACCCTTATCAACCGCAACTTCGATCACACCGAGCGCCGCACGACGCAAGCCATAAGGATCAGCGGTAGATTTCGGCGCAAGACCAACGGCGAATAACCCGACGAGGCTATCCAGACGATCTGCTAAACCGAGTAACGCACCTGCATTAGATTGTGGCAAACGATCACCCGCATTGCGCGGTAACCAATGTTCAAAAATAGCATCGGCAACATCTTGTGGATAATCATTAATTAGCGCGTACTCACGCCCCATAACCCCCTGCAAGGAGGTCATTTCCACAACCATATCTGTTGCCAGGTCAGCTTTAGCGATGTGCGCCGCCCGTTCCGCAATACCAATCTCCGTGGTATCCATCCCGAACAGGTCCCCCAAACCAGACACCAGACCGGCAACACGTTGATTTTTCTCCAACATTGACCCGAGTTCTGTCTGGAAGACCAACGTATTTAGTCGTGGCAGATGTTGATCCAGTGGTTTCTTGATGTCTTCTTTATAGAAGAAATCGGCATCAGAGAAACGGGCACGAATGACATGCTCATTGCCATGTTTGACCTTATCAAGATGATTGTCATCACCATTACGCACAGTGATAAAATAAGGCAACAATTTACCTTCAGAATCTTCCAACGGGAAGTAACGTTGATGTTTACGCATCACTGTGACCAGTACATCACGGGGTAATTCAAGATAGGTGTCTTCAAATTCCCCAAGTAGTGCCACAGGCGATTCCACTAAATTGGTCACTTCATCCATCAAGGCAGGATTATCAGGGATCATACCGCGCACACTATCCGCGATTTTTACGACCTGTTCCTGAATAGCTTGTCTTCGCTTATCCAGAGAGACAATAATGCCATCAGCGTTAATCACCTTGAAATAATGTGACGCATCGTTGATTAAGTGCGGTTGTGAGCCAAAAGGACGCAATCCGTGTGTCACTGCACCACTGGTTACACCTGCATATTCGAATGGAATCACCGCTTGTCCGAATAATGCGACAATCCAACGAATCGGACGGCTAAATGCTACACCGGAGTCATTCCAGCGCATCGCCTTACCAAATTTGATATGAGCGATGACATCAGGCAAGGCTCTAGCAAGCACTTCAACCGCCGGACGACCTTCTTCGCGTACAGTTGCGACCACATATTCGCCACCATCAATTTCTTCTACCCGCAAATCAGAGACATCCACCCCTTTGCCTCGTGCGAATCCCTGTGCGGCTTTGGTGGGGTTACCATCCGATTCAAATGCACGATTCGCTGGCGGTCCCTTTTCCACACTCTCAAGATCCGTCTGACGTGGTGCAACATCCTTCGCATAAATCACCATACGGCGTGGTGTAGCATAGACCTCAACATCGCCATGAGACAGACGCAAATCTTCAAAAAGCGTTTCAGTGACTGTTTGCAATTGTGCCAACGCCTCATCAACATCCTGTGCGGGCATTTCTTCCACACCGATTTCAAATAACACGTCGGACGCAACATCTGGCACAGAACGCGACGCAATATGTTCTTCAACTTCTGGCGCTTGTGTCCCTGCCCACTTGTCCTTGAGGCGCATCAACGGAAAACCGAGTTCTTCACGTTTGTCCAAGTATTCCCCGGCGATGTTACGCGTCATATCACGCATCCGTCGAAAATAACTTGCACGTTCGGTCACACCAATCGCCCCGCGTGTATCTAAAACATTGAACAGATGGCTACACTTTTGAATGTAATCATAAGCACTGATGAGTGCATCACCTTCAAGCGCCCGATGATATTCACTTTCGTAAGTATCGAAGACCTGCTTCAGGGCATCTACATCAGCAATGTCGAAATAATATCTGCAATGCTCGATTTCTTCTTGAAGCATCATCTCAGCATATGTCAATCCATTGTCCATCCAATCAATTTCCCATACAGAGTTCTTACCCTGTAAGGCAAGGACAATACGCTCAAGACCATAAGTGATTTCAACAGATACTGGATTAAGTTCTACACCCCCCGCTTGCTGAAAATAGGTATATTGCGTAATCTCCTGTCCATCAAGCCAGACTTCCCAGCCAAGACCCCACGCACCTAATGCTGGACTTTCCCAGTTATCTTCTACGAAACGAATGTCGTGCTCACGCGGATTAATGCCGAGCACCTCTAGTGATTTCAGGTAAAGCTCCTGTGGATTACCGGGGTCTGGTTTCAAGATTACCTGATATTGGTAAAATTTTTGCATACGATTCGGGTTCTCGCCAAAGCGTCCATCGTCGGGACGGATCGACGGTTCTACATAGGCAACTCGCCAGGGTTCAGGACCCAATACCCGTAAGGTCGTCGCGGGGTTCGCTGTACCCGCGCCCAGTTGCACGTTATATGGCTCCCAGATAACGCATCCATGCCCTTGCCAAAAATCATGTAATTTGAGGATCACCTGCTGAAATGTAAGCGGTGCTTTGCTCATGTGCTTTCCCTATAATGTGTTTTCGAATTTCCGATCAATAACGGGCGTATTATAGAGGGAAGACCAACGATTATCGAGGGGGTGTCTTTTTCAAGCATGCAAGAAGCCTTTAATTACAACTACAGAACATAAGGGTTTTGATGAACGGCGAATAGATCGCCCTATTTAGAGGGATCTTTTTAATAATCTCATCACCGCAAGATTTAGATTTTGTTAAGATTTTCATAATCCCGCAACCCATCTTATATGATAGGGTTGTACAGGATATGATGAACCTATTTAATCGTAAACCCAAACAACCCAACTACAAAGACTTAGCGGACAATGCGCTGGTTGAACTGGCAAAAACTGATCAGGAAGCGTTCGGCGAGATATATGAGCGGTATGTCACCAAAATTTACAATTACATTTACTACCGCACCAGTAACCAACATGATGCCGAAGACCTGACCGCACGGGTATTTTTTCGTGCTATGTCTCATATCGAAAATTATGTAGACAAAGGTGTGCCTTTTCAGGCGTGGTTGTATCGTATCGCGCATAATCTTGTTGCCAACTGGCACCGTGACCGTGGACGACGCAAGATTATCCCGCTGGATGAATATGTAGCGACAAGCCTAAGTTCAGAAGCACCAGATCGGTACACCGAGGATGCAGAAGAACGCGAAGAATTGCTCGCCTCGATCCGTCGCTTACCGCCAGAACGTCAGCAATTGCTGGTGTTGAAATTCGTTGAACATCTCTCAAATGCTGAAATCGGCGAGACGATGGAACGCACAGAAGGTGCCATTAAATCACTCTATCATCGCACACTTATTGCACTGCGCGAAGATTTACAAATGCAACAGATGAACCGGACTCGGGCAACTAATCCGAAGCGCTCAAAGAAAAAAGGTTAAATCTCACTATGTCTGAAGAAACAACAATGCAAAATTTTGTCTCTGAATTGACCGATGCACTGCTTAACGATGCATCGTCACATCAGGTCAATGGAATTATCGGGCGTAGTGATGTCGCCGCACTTGAGGCGGACTCATGGCTCCATTTAATTCACCGGCTTAAACAGGGCATGATGAACGAGCAACCCTCGGAAAAATTCGTCAACAACCTAAAACGTAATCTGCTGGGTCAACAAAATGAAACCTTGACGGATAAGCTCCGCTCGCTCCCAGCACGGGTACACGTTGCGGCGGGGGTGGCGGTTGTTGCAGGCTTCATGCTCATCACACGACGTAAATTGACTGTTGAAGCTAACGATCAAACAGATGTGGCAGATGTGGCGGTTTTACAACAGTAACCGACCACAGCAACCAACATTATAGGGGTTCAACTTGCCAGAGCTGATTCAAGTTTGTATAATGCGAGGCAAATAACTACTTGAAACACTCAAGTAGTTCTGTTTTTAACATCTACTTGACAGAAGTATGCCCTTTTCGGTATACTGATCTTTCCTGTTGCCTCTATTAGTTCTATCATTGATGGAATATTTCGAGACAAATACCCCATTAAACACTGTGAACGGAACAATATGTATCCGTCGCTTATATGATTCCCTGCCTGTTACGATGTCAATAAATGAGGAGCGGTGCATTGGATAAAATTTCAAGAATCAAGAACTATGCACGAACGACGGTCACTAAGGAACTGCCATCGCTCATCGATGTGCAGTTAGACTCGTTCAAATGGTTCGGAGAACGGGGGCTGTTAGAACTGTTCGATGAAATAAGCCCTATCGAAAGTTTCAACGGTAACCTGAAGCTATACTTCCCTGGCAATAGTAAAGAAGCGGAAGACTTCGGTCTTACCTATTGGTTTGAAGACCCCAAATATAATGAAGAGCTTTGCATCGAGCGTGATATCACATTCGGTGCGCCTTTGTATGTCCGTGTGGCATTGGTCAACAAAGAAGCCGGTGATGAGGTCATTACCTCAGATATTTTCCTCGGCGACTTCCCCGTAATGACCGAAAAAGGTACGTTCATCATTAACGGCACTGAACGTGTGGTCGTCAGTCAGCTCATTCGCTCACCGGGTGTCTATTTTGATGCGGACGAAGACCGTACCACAGGGCGTTTACTCGCCAACGCCAAATTGATCCCTGATCGTGGCGCGTGGATGGAATTCGAAACCCGGAAGAACGATTACCTGACCATCAAATTCAACCGTAAGCGTACAATCCCTGTTACCATCCTACTGCGTGCGCTTGCCGCCGTGAGCGATATGCTCCCGGACGATGAATCGCCTATCCAAACCGGTGATGACGAAGAATTGATGGCAATTTTTGGCGAAGCAGATAATGATCCATCACACGAATTTATCGCTGGTTCGATCAAAGCAGAACCCACATGGGAACTGAAGAAGAACCAGACCATTGCGCAAGCGGCGTTGCTAGAATTTTACCGTCGTATGCGCCCCGGCGACCCACCCACACTCGATAATGCGCGTGAATATCTGGAGAGTCAGTTATTCGATCAACGCCGCTATGACCTCGAACGTGTGGGACGCTATAAGCTCAACCAACGTCTTAAGCAAGATGTCGGCGAGCGCACCCGTACCATTACAAAGGGTGATATTGTACAGGTCGTCAAGCGTATCATCGAAATCAATAACGGTGTTGCTAGCCCGGATGATATTGATCACCTCGGTAACCGTCGTGTAAAAACCGTCGGTGAATTGATGATGAATAAATTGCGTATCGGTCTGCGACGCACTGAGCGTGTCGTCAAGGAACGTATGTCAATCCGTGAAACCGATAACCTGACTCCGGTCAACCTCGTGAATATACGCCCGATTGTCGCGGCAATTCGTGAGTTCTTTGGTTCATCACAATTATCGCAATTCATGGAACAAACGAACCCATTAGCAGAGTTAACACACAAGCGTACTGTATCGGCATTAGGACCGGGTGGTCTACGCCGTGAACGTGCCGGCTTCGATGTGCGTGATGTGCACCATAGCCACTATGGACGCATCTGCCCAATTGAAACCCCAGAAGGTCCGAATATTGGTTTGATTGGTCGTCTGGCAAGTTATGCGCGTGTAAACACCTATGGGTTCATCGAAACCCCCTATCGTAAAGTTGTCAAATTCCTCTCACCAGATGAAGAAGACGTACTCGGACGTAAAGTGCGTGAAGACGTTGAAAACGATAAGGGTAAGGTGTTATTAGAAGAAGGCGAAGTCGTCACTGAAGACGCAGTAAAAGCCTTCAAGAAAGCCAAGATTGATAAAATTCCGGTGATGCCCTTTGTTACCGATGATATCACCTATCTTTCTGCTGATCGTGAAGATGATTTCGTCATCGCACAGGCAAACATCACCATTGACGAACGCGGACAGTTTGAAGAACGCCGTATTTCGTCCCGACATAATCAGCGCTTTCTGGTTGTGCCGTCCCAGCGTATTGACTATATGGATGTTGCGCCACGCCAAATCGTAGGTATCAGCGCCGCGTTGATCCCCTTCCTTGAGCATGATGATGCCAACCGTGCGTTGATGGGATCAAACATGCAGAGACAGGCAGTGCCACTTCTGCGCCCGGATGTGCCGATTGTCAGCACAGGTATGGAAGATCAAGCCGCTTATGACAGTGGTCAGGTGCTCGTCTCCGATGTATCTGGCGAAGTCACAAGCGTTCAAGGTGAACGGATTGTCATTCGTCTGGAAAATGGCGAAGAGCAAATTTATCGCCTCCGTAAGTATGATCGTTCCAATCAATCGACATGCATTGACCAGAAGCCCGTTGTGCGTAAAGGTCAATATGTGAAGGAAGGCATGGTCATTGCCGATAGCTCATCCACCTTAGCCGGTAATCTAGCCCTCGGGCATGATGTACTCGCCGCGTTCCTGTCATGGGATGGTGGTAACTATGAGGATGCGCTACTCATTAGCGAAGAAATGCTGAGAAACGATAAGTTCACCAGTATTCACATTGAAAAGCACGAGGTCGAAGCACGCGATACCAAGTTGGGTCCAGAAGAAATCACCTATGATATCCCGAATGTTGGTGAAGATGCCCTGAAAGACCTCGACGAATTTGGTATTGTCCGCGTTGGTGCAGAAGTCGGTCCGAATGATATTCTGGTCGGTAAGATCACACCAAAGGGCGAGAAAGAACTTAGCCCGGAAGAAAAATTGCTCCGTGCCATCTTCGGTGAGCAAGCTCGTGAAGTCCGTGACTCATCCTTGCGCCTGCCACACGGTGAACGCGGTAAGGTTGTGGATGTTCGTATCTTCACACGAGAAGAACATCGTGATCTGCCTGCAGGGGTAGAGAAGATGGTACGTGTGATGATCGCACAGCGTCGTAAATTGACCGTCGGTGATAAGATGGCGGGTCGTCACGGGAACAAGGGCGTTATTTCCAAGATCGTCCCGATTGAGGATATGCCCTATCTTGAAGATGGTCGTCCGGTAGAGATCATTCTGAATCCGCTTGGTGTTCCAGGTCGTATGAACATCGGTCAGGTATTGGAATTACACCTCGGTTGGGCGGCGGATCGTCTCGGTTTCCGCGCTGTGACACCCGTGTTTGACGGTGCCAAAGAATACGAAATTCAGGCAGAGATGGCACGTGCTTGGCTCATTGACGAAGCCTGGACACAAATCACTGAACGTGCATGGAACTGGTTGCACGACATTGAATATGATACAGAACAACTTCAGGATGATGATGAAGTACGTCGTTTGTACATCCATGAATGGTTGCGGGAAAACCCCATCTATGATCCTGATTTGCTCATCACGGACATCAAATATGCCCGTCGTGCAACAGTAGAAGAGTGGATCAGAGAACAGGATGTAGACCCCGATGCGATCATGCTGTTCAACGCACAACGTGTGAGCGTTGACGAACGGACAGTAGTAGATGACAACGCAAAAGACTTCATGTTACATCTGTGGATTAAAAAACATTCACCCGACACCGAAATTCCGGCAAACATTGAACTGCGTGATCTATATACACTGGCAGAACGCGTGATGTTTGAAACTGGCATTCCCGTGCCGTTATTTGGTAAGCACATGCTCTATGATGGGCGTACCGGCGAAGCGTTTGACCGCCCTGTAGCAGTTGGCTTTGTGCATATGCTTAAGCTGGCTCACCTTGTCGAAGATAAGGCACACGCCCGCTCTACAGGTCCATACAGCCTCGTCACCCAGCAACCACTTGGTGGTAAGGCACAATTCGGTGGTCAGCGCTTTGGTGAGATGGAAGTATGGGCGCTAGAAGCCTATGGCGCGGCATACACGCTTCAGGAGATGCTCACCGTTAAATCTGACGATGTTCAGGGTCGTGTCAAGACCTATGAAGCTATCGTGAAGGGTGAGCCAATTGAAGAACCGGGTATCCCGACGAGTTTCCGCGTTTTGGTTAAGGAATTGCAGAGTCTCGGTTTATCCGTAGAAGCGATCACCGATACTGGCGATATTATCAGTTTCGGCAAAGACGAAGAACAGAACAAGCAACCGCGTATGAACACCGGTTTGCTCAGTTTGGCAGATAATAAACCCAACACAGGTGACTAAGGTCTAACACCTTAGTCATATCACATATAGAACTTGAGAAGGGCGTGGTGCATTGGCATCGCGCTCTTTTTAGATCATTTCAACAGCTAAAAACGGAACAGTTAAAATTATGTGCTCGGACAATAAATCTAACGATATAGAAGATTCACAATTTGATTATGAAGTCACCAAAGCTAATAAGGTTTTGATCTATTGGCATAACAAACTAGTGACCATTCTTGCTGGAACACATGCACAAAAATTCTTGCGCCAAATAAATGGATTAGATCAAGAAAAAACACAATTAATCATGGCGCGTTTTACAGGCAACTTCAAACGTGGAAACGAACGCGAAGGTAAAATAAATCGTGATCGCAAATAACAAGGTATTACTCGCAAATTCAATAAAATGGATCTTAAATAGGTTATGCAAGCAGAGGTGAAGAAATAAAACATCGCCGCCGTATACTGGAAATACGTTGAAAATGATACACCTGGCTAATTATAATCTTATAAGGTACATATTATGCAACTCAACCACCTGCACAAATGGAATGTCACACCCAAAGAGGCAATAGCCATCCAAAAAGATCTAAGCGCGCAGATCATCCATGATCGCCCGTTAGATTTTGATGCGATAACATTGGTTGCAGGGGTGGATGTCAGCGTGAAGCATAATGTCTCACAGGCGGCTGTGGTTGTCTTGACCTATCCTGACCTTGAAGTGATTGAAACAGCATTAGCAAAGCAACCGACACCGTTCCCTTATGTGCCCGGCTTGCTGACATTTCGAGAAGGTCCAGCATTGATAGAAGCGTTTGAAAA
>DAOTXB010000425.1:0-6243 GCA_034435575.1 Anaerolineae bacterium | reverse complement strand
TCATATAAGGAATAGTGCGGAAGGCGTTGCTGTGGGCTTTCCCCATAAACGCATAGCCGAGCATCCCGATACCGAGTTCAGGAATATCACCCTCGACGGCTTTGCCCGCCATGCTGGTAAAACTACTACTTTGTTGTTCATCAGCCATATTGATTACTCCTTATTTGTCAGATGCAAACGCGGCATCAAAGTCAACGTCAGATGTGGGGAAATCATTTTCACGTACAATTTCCAATGCTTCTGGCGCACCAAAGTCACGATGCATACCGTTATCTTCCCATTCAACCGAAAGTGGACCATCGTACCCAATACGGTTCAGCTTGCGGATAATGTCTTCAATATCAACATCCCCGCGCCCAGGCGACACAAAATCCCAGCCACGACGTTCATCACCAAAGTTCAAATGTGAGGTCAGGATACTGCGATGCCCATCGAGCTTGACTTTGCTATCTTTGATGTGCACATGATAGATTTTGTCGGGGAACGCATCTAAAAAGTTGACCGGATCAAACAGTTGATGAACAAAATGTGACGGGTCAAAATTGAAACCGAACGCATCACGATGATTGAGCGCTTCAAGCGTCTTCTCGCTGGTGTAAATATCGTAGGCGATTTCTGCTGGATGTGCCTCCAACGCGAACTTCACGCCGACTTCGTCGAATACATCCAGAATCGGATTCCAGCGATCTGCGAATTCTTTGTAACCCGCGTCGATCAGTGCATCACTTGTCGGCGGAAAACGATAGAGCATGTGCCATATCGGACTACCCGTAAACCCTGTCACCACTTTGATGCCCAACTTAGCGGCGGCACGTGCGGTATTTTTGATCTCTTCTGCACAGCGTTGGCGCACGCCTTCAGGATCACCATCACCCCAGAGGCGACCGGGCAAAATATCCTTATGGCGCGCATCAATAATCGCATCTGCGACACATTGCCCGACAAGATGGGTGCCGATGGCATAGCATTCTAGCCCGTGCTTTTCCAGAATATCCCGACGTGACTGTATATAGCTATCATCTTCAAGCGCTTTGTCCACCTCAAAATGATCGCCCCAGCAGGCGAGTTCCAGACCATCGTAGCCAAATCCTGCGGCTTTCTCTGCCAGTGTGTCCAGCGTTAAATCTGCCCATTGTCCCGTAAATAATGTTACTGGTCGTGCCATTGTAAAATTCCTTTCATTCAATCATAAATCGTGTTAAAAATCCTCAGGATAAAATCTTAGAAAGCGGTCACGCCACTTTCTGCATCAAAAACGTGAACGCGATCAATGTCAAACAACAAATGGATCGGGTCGCCACTATTTGCCTGGAACTCTGCATCAGCGCGCACCTTCAGGGTGTAGCCACCCACTTCAACATCGACATAGGTGCGGTCACCAAGCGGTTCCAAAACGTATACTTTTCCCGTGATGCTGTCCTGCTGTGGCGCGTCCAACACCGTGATGTCCTCTGAGCGGACACCGAGAATCAGCTTACGCTTTTCGTTATTGAGCGTTTCGCGTTGCCATGCCTGTAACGGCAAGGTAAAGGTGTTGTCCTCGCTAATTAATGTACCGTCGTCATAGACACACTCAATCGTGTTGATGCGCGGATTGCCCACAAATTGCGCGACGAACAAATTCGCCGGATGATCGTAAATTTGCTCCGGTGCGCCCACCTGTTGCAGAACGCCTTCATTTAATACCGCGATGCGATCTGCCATAGACATCGCCTCAATTTGATCGTTGGTGACATAGAAGAAGGTCGCGTCCAGCTCACGTTGCAGGCGTTTAAGCTCTGCGCGCATCTCCACCCGCAATTTGAAATCGAGGTTGGTTAGCGGTTCGTCCATCAAAAACATACTCGGTTGGCGCACCATCGCCCGCCCCAGCGCCACACGTTGTTGCTGACCGCCGGACATCGCCGCGGGACGACGATTGAGCAATTCGGTGATTTGCAATAACTCCGCGATCTCCCGTACCCGCTGGTCGATCTGCTCACGGGTGAGGTCTCTCGCTTGCAAGGGAAATGCCATATTTTCATAGGCGGTCTTGCGTGGATACAGCGCATAGGTCTGAAAGACAAACGCCACATCCCGCTCCGCCGGACTCAGGTCGTTAATCACTGCACCATCCATCGTGATCGTGCCAGTATCCAATTTTTCGATCCCCGCGACACAGCGCAAGGTCGTCGTTTTACCGGCGGCGGTGGGTCCTAATAGCACAAGAAATTCACCATCTTTTACATCAAGGTTGACATCTTTCAATGCCTGTGTCCGCCCGAAGCGTTTGCTCAGATTCTGTACATTCAAGTTAGACATACGCCGCCTCCGTGTGTAACAACGACGCTTCTGTGGCGACATCAAACAGGTGGATGCGATTTGTGTTGAGCGTCAGCCCGACGTTCTCGCCCGTCTGCAACACCAGCTTGGGGGGTGCGGTGACGGCAAAGGTTGTTTCGCCGACGGTGATACGGTAAATCGTCTCATCGCCCAGCGGTTCACGCAGAATCACCGTCCCCTTGAGGTCTGCCCCGTCATCGTTAACATCCACAATGCGAATGTCCTCCGCCCGCACACCAAAATGCACATCTTCGACACCAGTAACATGAGCATGGGTGCGTTCTGGCAATGGATAACGGAATTCACCATCCGTGCTATAAACCGTATTTTCTTTGATATGCCCCGTCACAATGTTCATCGGCGGAGAACCGATAAACGTCGCCACGAATAGCGTTTTCGGATGACGATAAATGTTGAGCGGGGTATCAACCTGTTGCAACAGACCCAGATTGAGCACCGCGATACGATGGCTCATCGACATCGCTTCAATTTGATCGTGCGTGACATACACCATCGTCGTGCCAAGTTCTTGCTGTAAGTGCTTGAGTTCCGCCCGCATGTCTGAGCGCAATGCCGCGTCAAGATTGGTCAGCGGTTCGTCCATCAAGAACACTTGTGGTTCGCGCACCATCGCCCGCGCCAACGCCACCCGCTGTTGTTCACCACCGGGCAAACGCCCCGGACGCGACTTGAGCAAATGGGCGATACGTAATCGCGCCGCAACAGAACTGACGCGTGTTTCAATATCCGCTTTCGGCAGGTTCTGTGCCCGCAAAGGAAAGGAAATGTTGTCCTTGACCGTTAAGTGTGGATATAGCGCATAAAATTGGAACACAAAGGCAATATCACGGTCACCAGCACGGAGCGTATTGACCAGACGATCTCCGATGTGGATGTCACCGCTGGTTTGTGCTTCTAATCCAGCGATCATCCGTAAAGTGGTTGTCTTCCCGCATCCACTGGGACCGAGCAAAACCAGAAATTCGCCATCTTCAATTGTCAGGTCTAAATCTTTGACCGCTACGACATCCTCGCCGAAGCGTTTTGTAACGTTGTTCAGGGTGATACTCGCCATCGTTATCTCCTCACCGCGCCGAACGTGACACCGCGCAACAGGTGATTACGCACAATAAATGTGAAGATAATCACCGGAATCACGTAAATCACAGAAGCCGCCGCCAACCGTCCCCACTCCACAGCACCCACACCGATGATGCTATTCAGGAAGGGTGGCACAGTGCCCGCCACATTCCGGTTCAAGAAGTTGACCAGCACAAATTCGTTCCAGGACACAATAATGGAGAAGACCGCCGTTGCCGCCATCGCCGGAATTGCCTCCGGTAGCACAATTTTGTAAATTGCCTGAAAGCGCGAATAGCCGTCGACCATCGCCGCATCTTCATATTCTTTGGGGATTTCGTCGAAGAAGCCCTTCATAATCCACACCACAAAGGGCAAATTGAACGCGGTATACAAAATAATCAACCCGATGTAGCTATCCCTAAGCCCAAAGTCACTAAACAACACGAAGATGGGGATGAGCACCACAATTGGCGGGAGCATCTTGGTACTGAGCACAAAGAACATAAAATCATCTTCTAGCGGAATATTAAAGCGCGAGACTGCATACGCGGTCAACGTGCCCACGAACACCGCCAGCGCGGTTGATGCACCGGTGATGATGATACTGTTGATGAGGCGATCACGGAATTCGCTGACATCTGCTGATGAAGTCACGGTACTGCCTTCACCAGAAGCACGTTCTCCACCAAACAACACATCACGATAATTGTTGAGTGTCGGCTCGAACTCCACATACGGGATATAGCTGGGTACGGTGGTCACCACATCCGCCCGTGTCTTGAACGATGAAATCAAAATCCAGTACAGCGGGAACATAAAGAACAGGAACACCAGACCCAATGTGACCCAGAACAGGATTTTTTGTAAAAGCGTTTGTTGCTGTTCCATGCTTATTGCCTCCCCTTAGACGCGTTCAGTTGCCGGATGAGCAAGTTCGCCAGCGCAATAATCACGATCAGCATGATATAGCCATAGGCAGACCCCTGCGCCGTATCGAATCCTTTGAACGCGATGTCATATACATACAATCCGGCAGTTTGTGCGGCACGCCCCGCCCCACCACGATCACCGACCAGCACAAAAATAATGTCGATCATCTTATAGGCATCCATCACACGGAAGATCACCCCGATCATGATGATAGGCGTGACAATCGGGAGCGTAATATGCCGGAAGCGGAACCAGGCACCGGCACGGTCAACCTCGGCGGCTTCGTATAAATATTTGGGCACCGCAGACAACCCCGCCAGCGAGATCAACATCATGAAGGGTGTCCACATCCAGACATCGACCAGCACCACCGACCAGGGGATGATATTGCGTCGGGATAACCACAACACAGGGTCTAGCCCGATGACATCGTTGATATAATAATTCAACACCCCATCGCCCTGCATCATGAAGCGCCAGAACAGCGCCACCACCACGGGCGAGAGCATCATGGGTATTAATATCATGGTCATCATCACACTGCGTCCGGCAAATTTGCGGTTGAGCAACATCGCAATGCCAAACCCCAGCACCAATTGAATGAGTACGGAAGGCACGACGATGCGTCCGGTGGTGACAAAGCGCTCCCAGGGGCGATCTTCGGTCAACAGCTCCACATAATTGTCCGTGCCGACATATTCAATATCTTCCGGGTTACTATCCAGCGCACGATTGGTAAAACTCGCGGATAAAGACCAGATCAACGGATAAATTGCAATAAATAAAAGTATAAGCAAAGTTGGTGTTAAAAATAGGAATGACATCCAACGATCACTTAGCCAACTGAATGCAGGGCGCATCCCTTTTCGTCGCTTGTTGGCGCGTTCTTGTTCAATCGTTCCAGTTGCCATAGGTTTTTACAGTCTCGTATTCTTTTTCATAAGTGAGCACGTCACAGTTTGTTAAGATGGAGTCCGGGTATCACCCCAGACCCCACACGATAGTTCATTTGTATGAATCAGGTTATGCGTTGCTCAAACAGCGAGCATGTGTGACGCATTATTCCCCGTAGGCTTCATCAAGGATGTCTTGATGTTCCAACGCAATTTCGTCAAGTGCTTCCTGCGCGTCCATCTGTCCGGTAATCGCCAGATTGATATACTCTTGCTGAATACCGAGCATGGTCTGATATTCTGGCAAGTTCCAGAAATCTTTGACCAGTTGGAAGGCTTCTGCAAATGACGGTGCATAGGCGGCGGAGTCTAGGAAGTCGTCACTATTTAAGATGGAGGTACGCCCCGGGAAACCACCTTCACGCGCCCAGCGCAATTGCACCTCATCGGACTGCAACCATGCGATCAGGTCGAGCGCCGCTTCAGGGTTTTCGCTGTATGAACTCAGGCTGATGCCCATACCACCAAGGCTGATGAAGTGTTCTTCTTCACCCGGTACCACAGCAAAGCCAATGTTGTCCGCTTCTGCACAGCTTTCAAAGTCAGTGAACGCGCCACCAAAACCGTACCAGATTTCAACCATCGCGGTGGTGCCGTTACACATCGCGCCAACAACCTCATCAAACCCGAAACTGCCTGCGCCATCGGGGGCGGTCTGCCATAGTTCATTGGCAAAGTTGATCGCTTCTACGCCAACATCAGTGTTGAGTACGCCGTCTACTGTGTAGGTTTCCGAGTCCCATAGTTCACCGCCAAATGACCAGAACAGGTGATTCCATGCCGTCGCAACCAGATCACCATCCGGGCTCCAGTGCGTGGCGAAACCATTTTCGATGATGTCACCCTCTTTGAAGGTCTGTGCTTGTTCCAGCAATTCCGTCCATGACGTGGGTGGTTCAAATTCAGCTTCAGCAAAAGCATCAGTACGATAAACCAGCATACGGGTGTCGGTCAT
>DAOTXB010000424.1:0-8462 GCA_034435575.1 Anaerolineae bacterium | reverse complement strand
AACGCGGCGATGACACTATTATCATTGAATTGAAGCGCTGGAATGTTGAGATCATCAACGCCGAAATCATAACGCCACACATCCTCGCTATGGATCACCCCGCGCTCACTGATCGAACGCGCCTGCAACAATCCACCGATGATGTCACCAGCGCGTAAATCCGCCAACAAGTCTGCGTCTGCACTACCCCGTCCTTGACACACACTATCCAGCACGTAAAATGTATCCGGTCCAAGGCGCCCCCCCTCGCGTTGTAAGGGTTCTTCTGCTTCTGTGCCGGGTAAAATACCCTCTGCTGTCAGCACAACCCGTCGTGATTGATCAAATTGATTGAACCACACATCAAGACTTGTAGAGGCACGGGCAGGACGGCTGGTATTGGCAAAAACACCCTCAAAATCAAGTGTCATCGTGTAATGCCAGTTGGATAAGTCATTCAAATTCGCGTCTACCTGTGGGAACGCGACAGTTTCCCGAAAGCCTTCAGGAGGCGCATTACGGGTTAAGATTTGTGAGGTTGCTAAGTCATCCAATGAGCCAACCCGCGTCGGAATATCATCTAGGTCTTGTCCGCGCCGTGTACAGCTAGTGAGTACCAGCAGAATAATCACACATAGAAGTGTTTTTTGCATCATACTTCTCTTTAGATTTATGGTCTACATAATTTACAGAATGAAGGCACTCTTGACCACATCAAACTCGTGGATATTTTCGCTCTAATTCGTAGATATTGGACGGCGGTCCAATGATGATTAGTGTCATGCCAGCAATAAGATCAATATGAATATTCGGCGTAATGACAATGCGCTTATCCGGTGTTTGGATCGCAAGGATATTCACATTATGGCTCGCGCGCAAGCCCGATGTCGCCACTGTTGATCCGATAATATCCGACTCAGCGGTAAGGTAAATCTGCCCGATGTCCACATCCAGACCCCGTTCAAAGTGGAAGATACTATCAAGAAAATCGTTGACCGCCGGGCGCAATAATGCCAGCGCAATACGATGACCGCCAATTTGATAAGGACTGACCACACGATTTGCACCTGCACGGCGCAATTTACTCTCAGACTCACTCTGACCAACACGCGCGACGATAAATAAATTCCGGTTTAATTCACGGGCAGTCAACACAGTCATCACATTATCAGGGTCGGTATCCAGCGCGGCGACTAACCCACGCGCATTTTTTACCTGAGCAAGGTGCAGGGTTTCGTCGCGGGTGGCATCCCCGATCACGTACGGAATCTCTGATTCCAGACAAATTTCCTCGACCTCCGGGCGCATGTCCACCAGCACAAACGGCTCACCACGACTACGTAAATCGCCGATCACCTGCCGTCCCATACGTCCATATCCGCAGACAATATAATGATTCTTTATCTCCATTAAACGACGCTCCATACTTCGTTTACGAATTGATTGCCATAATCGTGGACCAAGTGCAATGCTGATCGCGTTACTGATTGCAGTTGTCGCGGCACCAACACCGAGCATAATCAAAAATCCGGTAAACACCCGCCCCGCCGGTGATAGTGGCTTGACCTCACCAAAACCAACCGTAGTAATTGTGATGAGGGTCATATACAGCGCATCGATGAAATTCATATCCTCAAGAAGCATATAAACTATCGTAGCGGCAGCGGTGAGTACCAACAAGCTAAACAGCGAAAAGCGTAGCAAGCGTACCGGATCATTCAGAATGTTACGACTAATGCGATTGGTGAAGGTAACAAATGCATCACGACGCTTTTTAAGCACAGGTGTCTTATGTCCTTGTTGTTGTAACGATATGTTTATTTTAGCGTGGATACTGTTTATGCACGACACCGGATACCTAAAAAACTAGGGCATCAGGTGACTAAACGCATATAATAGAAGTGTCACGCAAATTTGACGATAAAGGTACACGATCATGGCTGACTTCCCGAAAGAAAAAACAAAAAATGACCGCCGAGGAATATCGCGCGTTGCCGGAGACATCTTTTAAGACTGAACTTATTGATGGCGCGTACATTACATATGAGAGAGCGAACACAATGAGGCCAGCCCCAAAAGACAGTCATGAAGAAATCGTGGCGCTAACATTCGCACTTCTGGTTGAGATTGTTCCCGCCCGCGAACTGCGTGTCTCCAAAACAGATGTATATTTAAGCGATACGATGGTCGTGCAACCAGATGTATTATGGGCGAGTAAAGACAGTGGATAGTGTAAACGTGCAGAAGATGGTTATTTGCGCGGTGCGCCCGATCTTTGTGTAGAAGTATTATCGCCATCTACCGGACAACGCGACAAAGGCGAAAAATATGACATCTATGAACATCATGGTGTGCGCGAATATTGGATCATCGATCCGGCGAATCAGCTCATGGAGGTGTACAGGCTCAACTTATGGTGCGTTTACGCGCTTCCGTGTCTACGATAAAATCAGGACCTTCAAATCACCCGTATTGAACGGCGCAACTGTGGACGCTAATAACATTCTAGAATAAATCCTAAAAACGTAAAATTTCGCCGAATTACAATTGGAATACCACCCGATTGATGAAATCGCATGTGGTAGACGCTACACTTTGTTGTAGAGTATGGAACATCATCAAGCAAGATAGTGGAATCAGATCGTACTGTTATGGCGCAAAAAACATGGACATTTACATTACGCGGAAAGCTTCATTCAATTGCCGTCGCGCATATTCCCTCGTCTGGGAAGGGCGGTATCTGGGTAAACGGTATGCTCCACCGGCAAAAATACACACGATTTGAACCCGGCAGTGAACACCCCTTTTACATCACAGATGTCCCTTTCACCATCCATGTAACCGACCTCGGCTACGAACTTCGTGTTAATGGTCATCGCTTTGAAGACGCACAACAACAATCAGCGCCAACACCTAAAAGTGACACGACGACAATGGATGACCAGACCATCGTTGACTCGGTACAACAACGCCGTAGAACCATGCACCATCAAGCAAAATCTATGAAAGCGGAGACAGTCCATACCAATCAAGCGTTATCCATGCCCACACAAACGACTTCTGATAACGCAGATGTACCGATCATTGAGGAAGTGTTCAGTAATGATCCGTTACTCTCTACAAAAAAGTTAACTTCCACAGAAAAGCAAGGCTTAGAAGATACACTCATTCTAAATGAGGCAACAAGTTTTGATGAATTTCTGAGTGCTTATGAACAGGCTGAAAACAATAGTATTGATGACTTGCCGGAAGACACCAATCCGACATGGTTCATTAACGCCTTACCCAATGTCGCCACCACATCGGTAGAGTCTGCTTCTGCTAAGGACGAAAAAGAGGCACAAGACACACCTCATATCCAACAGAAAAAACGCCGTGATGGTTGGTTCAGAGGGTTCTTCACCTTACTCGGTTTAACAAAATAAAAGATATAGGCGTTATGCGCTCAATATAGCGGGTAAGTCTTCATCAATACGAGGCATATCCGGTATGAAGTGTACTTCCACCTCACTAATACCCTGCAATTGACGATACAAACAACGTTCGATGGATGCACGGATCGTCGCGGTCTGTGCCACAGTCATTGTCGCTGGCACCACCAGATCAATGTCAATATGAGCGCTATCTAATGTGCCACGACTGCGTGCCCGCACAATGGAATGCACATTAGGAAGCGGAGTCACCAACAATGACAATTCATCGGCAGTATAAGGGGCTGTATCCACCAGCACGCGACTAGTCTGGTTGAGTACCTGCCACGCCGCCCGCCCGATCAATACGACAACGATCAACGCCGCTATGAGGTCCAGCCATACGAATCCGGTGACTGCCACCAGCGCCATATTGACAATCACAGAAGCGGTGACGAATACATCCGTGCGGGTGTTCGCCGCATCTGCAAGAAGCAGTTCCGAGCGCAGGCGTTTACCGCGCCGGATTTGATAGCGACTGATAAACACGTTAGCGATCAACGTGCCACCCATCACAATGAAGGTCATGGGCGTAATGTCCGGTGAGATGGGGGTATTTAAACGAGACCACGCGGAAGACAAAATCTCCCATGCGGTTACCAGCAACAACGCTCCGATAATGAGCGCGGCGAGTGTTTCAAAACGGCGATGTCCATAAGGATGATCATCATCAGGCGGTTGTGCGGCGAAATGGTTGGCGATCAACCCTGCAATGTTAGCGGTGCCATCCATCAATGAATGGAAACCATCAGCCGTAATCGCCAATGCACCGGTCAATGTGCCGACAGCGATCTTGCCAACTGCAATCACCATATTCAGTACCAGCGTTACCGCCAGCACATGCCGTACCTCATGCCGTGTTTGTTGCATATTTCCCCGATAATCTGTGAAAAAAGCCATCCATTTACACTATACGGGCTGTTTTCGCTTTTCGGCAATCAGTAAGACAATTGTTCGGTCAGGCATGGCGTAGTTTTGTGGTGAGCACATAATCAAAGTTTTGTGAGGCTAAAAAACTCAAACAGTTCACACCGGAGGCTGAGACATGGGTGGTTTTGTCATCTTTTTCATAAGTTCTAACGTCATCACACAGTCCGCAACCGCCGTGTGAGCATTCTTTACTGCAACGCCCTGTTGAAAGCAGGCATTCGACAAACTTTGCCATTTGAACGAACGACGTTTTTCGTTCCATGTACCATAATATCGGGCATAGGCGATCATCGCACAGGTCAACTCACGCGGGCGCATAGATGGCAAGCGATGGCGCTTACAAACTGCATTCATGATGCCTTTTTCAAACGCGGCATTATACGCAACCACCCGTTTACCGGCGAGTAAGATACTGAGCGACACATAAAGTTCAGGAAAGCCGGGCGCATCCTGTACCATCACATCAGTAATGCCATGCACCCGCGCCGCACCAGACGGAATTGAACCGGTGGGCTTTACAAGCGTGTCCATCAACACCTGACCACCCCCATCTATCGCGCCGATCTGCACAATTTCTGCATCACCAAAGCCAGTCGTCTCAAAGTCGAGAATCACAATATCATCGTCGAGTAATTCACGCGCCCAATCGATGCTTTTCTGGCGCTCTTTTGCAAACCATGCGCTGTTCGCCATATGATGTCGTCACTTTCTGCTGATTATCATTTGTATTGTAAAGTGATGCTTAGTGCGGTCAAGTCTACATCAGCCTCTAGCGCAAGCTGACTGCACTACCCTCAGGCGTTTTGTCCACGACAATATGCACCGGGAAGCTATCACGCAGTTCATCGATATGCGTGATGACCAGAATCAGGTCGAAATCGTCCTGAATCGCAGTGATCGCTTCCACCAATTTATTGCGTCCGGCTTCGTCCTGTGTGCCAAAACCTTCATCAATGAACAATGTGCGGAGATGTGCGCCCGCACGACGCGCTAGCATCTTTGACAGCGCCACCCGAATCGCGAAATTAATGCGGAACGCCTCGCCCCCGCTATACAGTTCATAAGCACGCGTACCCAGTTCATCGGCGATTTCAATGTCGAGGGTTTCTGCGATACCCCCCGTAATTTTTTCACGTTGGGTGTTGAACTTGATATTCATACGCCCATCGGTCATGCGGGCGAGCAATTCATTCGACTCAGCTTCCAGTTCAGGGATCGCCGTTTCGATAATCATGGCGGGAATGCCATTTTTGCCAAACGCCTGTTTGAGCTGGTTATAGACCGCTTCATCATAGCGGGTTTGTTCTTGTTTGGATTCAAAATCAGCTTTGCGGAGCGCCTGTGCTTCCAGCGTTTCCAGTTCCTGCTCTGCCGTCACCATCCGTCCATAAGCGCTCTGTTCACGGGTACGTAGATTACGCACTTCTTCCTCACGCGTGTTGTATTCCTGCACCAACACCGCCAGACGCGTAATTTCGCCCTCAAGCTCGGTCAGTTCTTTATCGATACCGGCAATATTTTCCTCAAGGCGGGTCTTACGGGCGACACTCCCATTTAAACTCTCCTCTAATGCCGGAAGCGACTCCAGCGCGATTTTGAGTTGCATTTGCATCTGTTCATAGCGCATGTTGTCTTCAATCTGTTGGCGTGTCTCATCATGCGTCGATTGATCGTATCCCAGCTCAGATTGGCTAGCATCCAGCACAGCCAGTTGCTCACGGACATCCTCCGCATAGGCATCATCTTCAAGAATATGCACAATATCTTCCAGACGACGCTCATCTTCAGCGATGCGTGACGAGGCTTGTCCGGCGCTATCAACCTGTGTTTGTAATGATCCGGCACGGGCGTTTAAGGTACTCAGCGCTTTCAGATCACCATCCATCGTCTTGATCTGCGCTTTGAGCGACTTGACCGTTTCCTGCCGTTCGCCAATACTCACTTCGTTCAGGCGATAATTTTCGCGCTTATGTTCGATCTCATCGCCCAATTGCACCATCAATTCTTCGCGATGGGCATCGGTTAAATCTTGCCCGCACAACGGACACACCGCTTCATCTGTCGCTTCCAGCTTTTCCAGACGTTCGCGCAGGGCTTGCCCTTCTGCGGTGAGCGTTTCGCGCAGGGTGTTAAAGCGCGATAAATCCTCGCGGGCGGTATTCTCCTGTTCTTTGAGGGTGTCGCGCTCTACCTCTAGCGTGTTTAACGCGTTGATCTCTGCCTGTGTGGATTCAAGCGCCGCGCTGTAATCGGTATCCAGCGACTCCTGCAATTCAGTGATGCTCTTACGCAAGCCCTCTGCTTCACTTTCCAACCGCGCCTTAGCCGAACTTAATTGGCTCTGTAATGCGCCTCGTTGCTCATCAAGTGTGCGGAGTTGGCGCAATTTATCGCCAAAATCTTGATCTTGCTCGCGGGCAGATTGCAACGTATCATATCCGGATTCGATCTCTTCCCGCGCTTCGATGACCGTTTTAGCCTCTGCGATACGCCCCTTCTGCCGTTCAATCTGCTCTTCAACATCGCCGATCTCACGCATTAAATCGGCTTTACGACGCTCACGATCTCCCTTATTCGCGTTCGCGTTACGGAGTTCAGTCGGCGCATGTTCCACTTCTTTAAGCCGAACTTCCGCCCGTTCACGCGCTTCCTGTGCCTCTTTGTGGGCAACCTTTGCATCGTCAAGCTGTTGTTCGAGGTTTGGCTTACGGGCGAGTTCCGCGTCGATCTCCTTGATCCGTTCCTCAAAGTAGATAAGGCGCTGTGAAATCTGCTTGAGCGTTTCCTTGACATGATCCTCATAACGCGCCCACTGATCTAACCCCAGAATATCGGAGAGAATCTGCTTACGTTGTGCGGGGGTGCGGGTGGTGAACGCATCCGCTTTGCCCTGTTGCAAAAATGCCGAATGCACAAACGTATCGTAATCTAAACGCAAAATCCGGTTGATCTTCTCCTGCGTGATGCGAATCGCATTTTCTGATTGCAGAACCCGTTCGCCATCATCATGGATGATAAACAAATCCAGTGTCGATGACCCGCGCTTACCGGATGCTCGTCGGCGGAGCACACGCCACAGCACACCCTCTTGCTCAAAATCAAGTTGCACCAGCATCTCGCGTTGTCCCAGATGCACCAGTTCGTCATCCCGTTTGGCGCGAGCTTTGCCCCACAACGCCCATGTGATCGCATCGAGCAATGAGGACTTCCCAGCGCCGTTCGATCCGGTCAAACAGGCAAGGTGAATCCCCTCGAAGCGTAAGGGCTCAGGGACGCGATACGGTAAAAAGTTCCGCAGTTCTAAACGAATAGGGATCATAAGGTGTCGTCAAATTTCTGTTGATGATTCTGTCTCGGTTGATGGTGTTACGCGGTCATTTTCGCACGTTTGATCGTCGGTGGCAAGGGATGGCGTTATTCTACCTAGATCATGGGATGGGTGGCGCGTCCATCCGCTGGAATCCGTACATCTACGCGGGCGCGAATCCGGTCAATTATGTTGATCCTGACGGACGCTGTTTCTTAGGGATTGATACCGCTATATGTCTGGCAATAGCTGCAGGTGCGCTGGTTGGTCACTTGGATTTTGATAATAATGAAAAGCCGGAAATGTGGATATATTTCCGGCTTTCTTCGTAATAAATGGTTTGTGGAGAAGTCAAAATGGATGTGCAAGGTCTAATAGTTCTTTTTGCCAATACAATTATAGCTATTGTAGTTACTTTTATTATAAACTTTAGATCGCAGAAAGACGATCATGATCCCACAGTGGTTAGACTAAAAATATTCTTAACATTTTTATATAGTTTTACATTTCTCGTTTTTATCACATTTGTCATATTCGATTGGTAGTGTCTAGCAAGAATCCAACCGTTTCTACAGGGCATTGGCACAACGGGCAATTGAAATAGATCGCTCATTACTCACCCGCACCGGATGGCGCAGTGCACGGGAACTCGCTGGTGGTGTTTCGCATGAAATGGCGCATGTGTATCAGGAATTTGGGCGTAATATCTTTGGCTTAAGCCGGGGTAATGTGTTAAGACCACTGCAAAATCTGTCTGTTTGGAGTTCAGAACCTAT
>DAOTXB010000423.1:0-2367 GCA_034435575.1 Anaerolineae bacterium | reverse complement strand
TGGTCTTTGCGAGCGCGATACGGACGAACCCAGTTGCCAAAATGGGCGGTGATGGCATAGAAATAGGTGCGTAACCCATCGGTGGTGAAGGCGGGAATGTGATCCGGGTCCAGGCGGAGTTGTATGTCGTGTGCGAGTGCAAAGGCATCGTGTTTGGTACGTCCGTCGATGTGGAGTGAGGGGATCACTTTGCTAACGGGATCGATGGCGAGCCAGAGCCAACGAGCGGAAGCGACGCCACGTACGCGGGTATAGAGTTCATCCAACTGAAGCACGACGAAGATCAAATTGCGGAACAATTGGTTGTGCCAGAGTTGTGAATGATGTCCCATACGATTGAGCCAGCGGGCGATGGTGGCGTCTGCATGTCCAGTGAAGCGGATCATGACAGATAGATCGACCCCTTCAGCGAGAAACCAGAGCACCATTTCGACCCGTTGTGGGTCAGTTTTGAGGTAGTAAAGCGGTGTGCCAATACGAGAGGTGAAGACTTTGGCGCAGCTCTGGAACTTGAAGCGCTGGATGGCGTTGTGCATGCCATAACCGACAAGTGCATGGACGTTGTCGTCGCTAATGCCGCAGTAGGTACAGGCGGGATTGGGGCAGGCGAATCCGTGAGTGGAGACCGACTTTTTACGTCCGCGTGGGCTTTTTGTCATATAATAGGGGACAACATCCCGCTGTCGAATGACCTGTAAACCGCCCTGATTGCAACACAGCGCACAGTCATGGGGCGAAGCAGGTGTATTATTCAATGACATCGTCCCATGAACGAATCCAGTAATATGATGCACAGCGAGAATTAAAGATGATTCTGCACTATTGAAATAAAGCGAATGGTCTGCCCAATCAATCATAGGAGCAAAATTCCCACTGTTTTTGACAATAATTAGCCTATATTCAATCAATTGGCACAGCAAAAACTACATCCGCTCGTATCACGGTCGGACAAGGTATCAAAAGCGGTTAAATTTTACTGTGCTTAACCAGTTACTCGACGCAAACGGCGCTTAGCTTTCAGTCGCTTCTCCTCTGATTGTGCCTCATGCATCATGAGCTCAACATAATCGCCAAAAG
Organism: Anaerolineae bacterium; assembly: GCA_034435575.1. GTDB lineage: Bacteria > Chloroflexota > Anaerolineae > Aggregatilineales > Phototrophicaceae > JAVJSU01. The sequence continues at coordinate 1,290 of DAOTXB010000423.1, read as the reverse complement.
GCATCATGCCATGATATAGCCCCTGGATAGGCTTCTTCTTAACCAATTTATTCTGACAATAAATATCAAATTGGCGCGTTTTTGCATCCAAACGTAATATCACTTTCTGAGCAATAAACGCTTTGCCCACATAATACATATACTTGTCGACCGTAACTGAGCCATTACTCGGCACTGTCCGACGAAAATCGTGCTTGTGATAATGCGCTAACCAGACATCTGGATCCACTTTTTCCGGTAGACGGGGTAAGCGTGGCACCTCACCTATTGCCGTTGATGGTGGCAGATTGTTACAGGTTACAGCCTGATTTGGACGCTCAAGATTATAGAATTGGGCATGTTGACTGATGAGGATCTGCGCCTGAGTAACCGTTGACGGACGCTTTGGATAGATGCATTCTTCTTTCTGGGTTCGGATGAAACGCTCAACATACGGCTTAAGATCGGGACGACGTGCAGGACAAATATCCGGTGTAATGCCCACACAAAGCAAAAACCGAATAAACGCTGATGGGAATTTATCCACAGACCAACTGGCGACAAAACGCGGATCACGATCAAAGCGAATGACACGCGGGCATCCCACCGAAAGTAAAACATCAATCATTGTGATCAAGCCATGCTTGGCATCAAATTGCTCACTTACTTTCGTCTCTAATGCCAGTGAAGATCCCGTATCTATAACATCGAAGACATCGACTTGATGTTGGCGTTTATCCGTTGTCTCTGATTGTGCAGTAACGACATCGCTAAAGTCAATTTCCCATACCTGTAGTGGCTCGGCAGGCTCACGCGGCACATGGATACGCGGTCCAGGGCGTTGAATACGATGATAGCGAACCAGAACATCATGCACAGTCGTGGGCGATTTGGGCAGATAGACATTCAGCCGTTTCAAATCGTCATCGTGATGTAAATGGTAAAGGATATTTGTTGCGCCAACGCGACGTTGATAGTGTTCAGTCAGGTGATCGCGGAGGTGTAGAATCTTCGCTTCAACCACCTCCGTTACACGCTTTGGAGAGGCTTTTCGTCGTCGCGAGCGGCTCATGAACGGGCGAAGGTCGGTGCCATCCGCATCTCTCAGGCGCTTTTTCCATTTCTTCACCCAGGAAGGCGACATCTCGATTTGCTTAGCTAATTGTCGGTTGGATAATGTCGGTGATTGACGGCATAACCGCCATAATTCCACCCGTTTGGATATCCAATTCACTTCCATCTGTAACCTCCTCTCATATTTCGGGAGGTCGATTTTAGCAACTGTACACGATGTCACTGTAGTATTTCATG
>DAOTXB010000422.1:0-1878 GCA_034435575.1 Anaerolineae bacterium | reverse complement strand
GCCCCATCTTATATATTTCCCAGAACCAGTTGCGCCCGAACGGGGTCGATAAAAACAGCGCCCCGCCCCGCCGTTCTAGCAACATCGGGCGCACCACATTCGCCCACACATCCGGTGCCATAAACGCCGCTTCATCCAAGACCGCATAGTCTAAGCCCGCCCCGCGCAGATTGTCTGGATTATGGGTGCTCCGAATGGTCACTGAACCGCCACCATTGAAGGCTAATCGTCGCTCGGATTCGCTATGCGCCTCCAGCGGAAGCGTGCGGGTAGTCATCTTGAGCGCGCGCCACACGTCGGTTGCCATTTGATAGGTCGGGGCGAGCCACCAGCACGTCGCGCCGTTTAGGGCTTTCTCCAGCAGAATCAGCTTCCCCGTCTCCGTCTTGCCGAAGCGCCTCCCGCAAGCCACCACCTTGAACCTCGCCGGATGGCTGATAATCTGGATTTGCCCAGGGTGGGGCATGATGGATTGTGCTGTCAGGATATTGGTATTCAATGCGTATCACCTGTTCGTTCGTTTCGTTTTCTGCCTGTTTTACCTGTGCGATGTGGTCGTCCACCTTCAAGAAACGATCCACCACCACGCCAAGCGCGGACGATACCTGATTCAGCGGTGCACCGTCGATGCTGTCGTCCAATGCCTGTGCCAGATGCAGGGCGTTTTCTGCGAGTTGGGCGTGTAAATCTTCAATCTTCTCTTGCAGTGCATCCAGTTGCTTCGTCCGTGCATCATCATGCCAGCGTTTGAGCGTTCTCCGAGACACACCCGTGTCCGCGCTGGTTTGTTCGTAATCATAGTTGCGCCGTTTCAATTGTGTCAGCGCCGCCTGTCTTTCCTCATGTGTATAGGGCATAACTTCACCTCTTGATTTTTATTGGCTGTGGGCAGAGTGCGTTCTATTCTGGTCGCTCATTCCCACAACAACGTTTGCAGGGATGGCGAACCCGTCAATACCCTCAGGCATCGACTCGCCATCCCCGCCGGTCAGCGACCGTGGTGTGAACAAACACCGTGCGACGACCTCGCCCTCCGGCTGTGTGACGGCGCTTCTTGTTGCTGTTCCAAGCCCGTGTCCGTGCCGATGTGTTCACATTGATGCACCTATCATAGATCATATGTTCGCATTAAAGTGAACACTATGCTCAACATTATGCTCCACAATAATGTGGAGAACTCTGTTCAATTTTTACGGGGAAAAGGCTCAGTTAGGGCTTTCACTTCATCCCCTCAGACGGACGTTGTCCGCCAGCTCCCCCGTCAACAGGGGAGCACTTTACCGCCTAATTTGGGGGTTGTGTGTTTGAAAGCGCCCTTTCCTTGTAGACGGGGAAAGGGCGGGGGACAGGGGTTTGGCTAAATTAATGCTGACCACATTAATTGCTGAACTTACAGCAACAGTTGAAGCCTATAATGCTCAAATAACCGCTACACCATCGCCCTGAGCTTACAACGGCTCCGCGACGAGTAGATTATTTAAAGATTGTCGCTGATTACGACGTGAATGCCCATTCAGGCAGTGATTCGCGCTTTTCATGCCAGTAATGGGCGATGCCCGCTTCACCGACATAGAGCGACACAATCCCGCCGACAATTGCACAATTTGTATCAACATCACCCAAGCCAGAAGCGGTTAACCACAGCGCATCGTCAAAATTATCCATATGTTGGGCAACACACCATAACGCATATGGCACGGTATCTTGCGCGGTGATTTTGTAGCCATTACCGATCATGCCAATAACATGATCTACAACCTTAGACCGTATATCGCGTGCTCGTTTGATACGGCTTTTTACTTCGCTTTCAGGCACATGCGCCAGCACACGATCAAAAAAAGTTGTCGTATCACCCTCATTGTGGCGAAGGTCTAAGAC
>DAOTXB010000421.1:0-28240 GCA_034435575.1 Anaerolineae bacterium | reverse complement strand
CGGCTAGGCGGTGGCACCGTGACCTTCGATGTGCGTATTATCAATCAAGAAGGCAAAGCCGTCACCAAAGGATCATGGGTGGTGCTTATTGCTTCCAGAGCAACAATTACTGATACCTCCGAAGCCGAAAAAGTTGATTCAAGCTCGGACAAACAAGAAAGCGACAGTGCATGAGCTATATCCTTGTAACAAACGACGATGGCATAAACGCACCGGGGATCTTCGCGTTGGCACAAGCGATGAAGAAATTCGGTGATGTGCGCGTGTCTGCACCATCGTCAAACCAGAGCGCAAGCGGTCACAAAAAGACATTATTTACCGATATTCCCTTTCAACATACCCAGCTTGCGGACGATATACCTGCGTTGAGCGTCACCGGTTCTCCGGCGGATTGCATCGCTGTTTCTGCGCTCGGCGCGATTGATTGGCCCCCGCGCCTGGTTGTCAGTGGGATTAATCGTGGCGCGAATATGGGACAGGACATCACCTATAGCGGGACGGTGACCGCCGCCTTAGAATCCTGTATTCATGGGGTGCCTGCGGTGGCGTTTTCGCTGGATAACCAGCAAGCGAATGACCCGGAAGATTATGCAGAAGCGGTTCGCATCGCCACACTGGTGGTCGAGATTGTGCTGGAGAAAATGCACACGCTCCCCCCATTTACGATCCTCAACGTCAATATTCCATTCGTGGAGAAGGTAAAAGGGATTCGTCTCACACGTCAGGGAATTCGGATTTATCTTGATGAATTGGAGCAAAACGGTGACGTGTATCGTATTGTCGGCGAACCACCGACTGGCAATCTTGATGAACGGGGCACGGATTTATGGGCGGTGCATACCGGTTATGCCAGCCTGACACCGATTCACCTTGACCTGACCGCCCATCAATTTATGGCAGACCTCGCCGCATGGGATATTGAGGTGTAGACCAGCGACACATCAGAGTTAAGTCTACAAACTTGGAGAAGGTAAGCATGAAACACTTAAACGATACTGTTTACGGGATTTTGACACAGTTCAACTTTTTGAATTCGTATGTCATCAAAACCGATGATGGCGTTGTGGTGGTAGATATTGGTCTGGATGAAAAGCATGTGGATCGTCTTGTTGATGGCTTACAGAAATTCGGCTGGTCGCTGGATGATGTCACACACATCCTCATCACACATAGCCATTATGACCACTGTGGCGGGTTGGCGGCGCTCCAACGGCGGATACCTAACGTGACCACCTATGCCCATCGCCTTGATGCACGGGTGATACGCGGTGAACAGCCACAGACCTATGCCACGCGGGAGGAGTTGAGCGGTATTCCACGCATGATGTACGGTCCGTTCATCAGCAATCAGCCACCACTCACACCAGCGCGTATTGATGTTGAAGTGAACGATGGTGATGTGCTGGATCAAGTGATGGCGGGCTTAACGGTTGTTCATTTACCCGGTCATAGTTATGGGCAAGTGGGCTTCTGGATGCCAGAAAAACGGGCATTATTAGGCGGTGATGTGATGATCCGCACACCGTTCCGGTTGGCGATGCCAGTACGCGTTGCTTCACCGGATTGGGAAGAAGCCAAAGCGTCGATCCGTAAAGTGGGTACGATGAACGTTGATGCGTTGTATCTGGGTCATGGCACGCCGATTACTGCGAACGCTCACGAAAAAATCGCCAAATTAGTCGCGCATATTGATCGCTGATGAATTATCCAACCTATTCCGGCAACGACCTACCCTATATCACCACCGAGCAGATGATTGAGGTGGATCGGGCGATGATCGAGGATTATCACATCGCGCTGATTCAAATGATGGAAAACGCCGGACGCAATCTGGCACATCTGGCGCGTGGACGCCTTTTTAACAGTGATGCGCGTGATAAGCATGTGACTGTGCTCGCAGGTACAGGGGGTAACGGTGGCGGAGCATTGGTCTGTGCCCGCCGTTTGCACAATTATGGCGCACAGGTGACCGTGTATGTCACCAGAGCACGCACTGACTTCACCCCGATTCCAGCGCATCAATATGACATTCTGGAACAGATGGGCGTATCCATAAAATCCGCAGACGCGATTAGTAATGAAGCCTTGCCCGATTTAATTATTGACGGTGTGATTGGTTACAGCCTAAAGGGTGCGCCGCGTGGCACTGCGGGTGATCTCATCCGGTGGGCGAATCATGCTAACGTGCCGATTTTATCGTTGGATGCGCCCTCTGGTGTGGATACGACAACGGGCACGGTTTATGATCCGGCTATTAGGGCAACCGCCACAATGACACTCGCATTGCCGAAAGCGGGTTTACGGGTAGATAGTGTGCAGGCACAGGTCGGCGAGTTGTATCTGGCGGACATCAGTGTACCGCCTGAACTTTATGCCGACCCCGCGCTTAACTTAAATGTCTCGCATATCTTCGCACAAAGCGACATCGTGCGTTTGTGGTGAGGGTTATTTTTAGTGGAAATTGAGCAAGTGTGATAACGACGCGGGGCACGGTTTACGCACCCCTCGCGACGCTATGATAAGACGACGTTACCTGTGGGCAAAACTGGGCAGAGTGTACACAGGCAAGCCGTCCGCAGGATTTCAGGTTAACCGGCAATCGCTTTCGCGAGTAACGGCTGGCGTTCAACTTTTGATTTTTTGTCGCTTTCCGCGTTGAGCATGACGATGATCACACCCGGTAATTTAATTTGTGTGTTGTTATTGGGTTTACGTTTAGCCATGATATTTTCCCCTTAAATTAATTTTTTCTCTGCATGCGTTACGCTCATTAAGCGCTGTTGGAGCGGTTTAACGCGCCCCGGTTATTATTGCCAGAGCAATGCTGGCGCGACTTTTCTTAGTCGGTGTGTTATCCGTTTTCAGTGTTTCCGCAAGACGGGCATCTTCCGCTGTGCGCTCATACCGTTGTTTACGGTCTGCATATTCACGCTGTTGCAAATACTCGTTACGTTGGAGTTCGTTATACATTGGGTTGTCCTCCGTTTTGTATGATGTCTATAGATTAGCAAAATGCTCCGCGCTTGTAGTCAATCAAAGGGTGTATCTTGTTATGATGGGGGGTGAATTCATTGATGGTGGGGGGTGAACTCACGGTAACTTTATGCAGATTTACGGTCAAATTTAGCCAAAGGAGGGGTGAATTTAGCCATTTATGCCACAACCGCTATAATATTCGTCTAGTTTAGGAGAATGGCGAGAAATCCATATGAAACGGCAATGGATTGTGTGGGGCATTGCAATGATGCTCTGTGGTGTGGTGCTTACGGGCGATAGTGTGCAGGCACAATTACAACGGGTAGAGCCGATGCGTGTGTTGCTTCGTTCGTGGGGTGCGTCGGGGGAACGCGCCCTATACATTTATGATGTGACAACCGCTACCCTTGACCCCATCACCCCGCTTTATGAGGATCGCATCGTCTGTGTCTCTGTTTCACCGGATAACACACGCGTCGTGTATAAAACTGCTGGACGCGCGAGTAGTGATCGGCTGTTCTTACTCAACCTCATTGATGGCGATGTGCGCGAGATTGAAGTGCGCGATTATGTCTCGTGTGCGGAATGGTCACCGGATAGCGATACCCTCATTTACAGCTTTCGGCGTACCTTTGAAGAATATGTAGTCTATCGCTATGATGCCATCACGGGTGTACGACGTGAACTCTTCCCTTTAGACATCAGTAACCCACCGTTCATTAGCTGGCAACCGGATGGGCGCTATCTCGTTATCAATGATCGTGGTGATCTGTATAGCTATGATATTGCACGGGATAACCTGCTCAACCTGACCACCGATGATAGCAACGACGAGCAATTTTTGGGGTGGTCGCCTGTGGGAACATACATCACTTATGGGGTGGGGACGCGGGGTGTATTGAGTAATCTATTCTTGCTGGATGTTGAATCCGGCTTTGCACAGAACATAACAGGTACTTTAGGCAATCAATTTGGCGCAATACGCTGGTCGCCGGATGGCACACAGATTGCTTTCGAGCGCACAAGCCTCGGACTTAGCAATTTTTCTGATGCGATCTTCGTATATGACCTAGAACAACAGCAAATTGTCACAGATATTGTCGCGGACGGCGCAAATAGTTACATCAACAATGTGCAATGGTCGCCGGATGGCACCACGTTTGTTTATCGTCAATTTAATGTAGTGGATTATACAACCGATCTCATCTTATACGACGTACAACAGAACAACACCCGTTTGTTGACGAACACGCCTGACCTTGCCGAGGATTGGATGCGCTGGTCACCCGATGGCACACAGATCGCATTCGCTGGCTACTTTATCGATAATCCCGGACGCACAAAACGGGCACCGCACGCGCCAGATCGGTTGCAATTGACCGTTGATATTGGCGAACCGGATACATTTGTTTATGATCTGGCGACAGGGATCACCCACCAATTGACGGATACGCCCACTTTGCGCGATATTGAGGTCATTTGGTCACCCGATGGGCGTTATTTGTTGACGCGCACCTTACGTGTAGACAGTAATACCGAGATTGATCTATTTTTGATCGATGTCTCCACAGGCGATGTATCTCCGATCACCAACTTCCCCGGTGAAGAATCGTTTATCGCGTGGCTTCCTTTGTTAAATGAGTGAATCATGAGATGGAAATAAGGACTCCATAGGGCAAGCGTCATACGAATTTGATCTTCTTCTTACATGATTGTTATATGCTAAAGATAGGTGATTTCAGTTAGGACACATACTGATGACACAGTATTTACTTGTCTATCATCTTTATGATGCAACCGAAGACGAGCTAAAAGTCTGGAGCGCAATACAATCATCCGAGCAAAAACATAATACTCAGTTCCTTGAAATCATAAGTAAAGAAACACATGAGGAACAGAAAAGACTTGAAAATGAGGGGTGGCAATTACGGTCTACGGGTAATGGTTCTCTGATCAGACTATCTGCATATTCCAAAGATAATTAACGTTTTCTAGCTCCCCCTTATTATGAGTGCTTCGCTTTGTCTTGGAAATAAATCTAACAGGTCTGAGCGGAAGGATACATAGATCCTTCCCTACACAAAGATCGTTTTGTACGGTGGCATACGCCGATTTCACCCTACATAAATAACAATTACAACCATCAAATTAGATTACATGGAGGTCATTATGCGACGGTTCACACAACTATTCGTGGCGATGCTTGCGGGGGCTTTGCTCATCATCAGTGGCAATAACACACAGGCACAAGCCAATGCAACCTGGCAACTGGAATTTTTTGAGAATCCCTATTTAACGGGCGATGTCGTGCTGGAACAACAAACTGATGCGCTCAGTCTGGATTGGGGCGCGGGGTCACCGGGTGCGGGCGTGCCGGTTGATAATTTCTCGGGTCGCTTCTCCACCGATATTTTCCTGACAGCGGGGACATATCGCTTTTACATGCTCGCGGATGATGGCGCACACCTGTACGTCGATTTTCGCTCGTACATCAACACGTTTGAAGAACCACAACCGGGCGAAATCCTGTCAGCAGATGTGACCGTGCCTACGGGAGTCGTCCATATTCAGGTCGATTATCGTGAATTTGATTTCAATGCCTATATGTTCTTGGATTGGCAAAATGTGGCGGATAATCCGACAGGACCGAATTTCCCTGTGCCCACACGTCAGCCAGTGCTTTCGACAAATTGGACAGCCGAATATTATGCGAATCGCAGTCTGTTTGGCGCACCTGTCGCCATTTTGACCGAATCTATCCCCCGTTATGATTGGGGTGCGGGCGCACCGCTTGCTTCATTGCCAGTAGATAATTTCTCCGCACGGTGGAGCACAGTGCAATCACTGGAAGCGGGTCAATATGAATTTCGTGTACGGGCAGATGATGGTGTGCGTGTGACGATTGACGGCATTCGTTATATCGATCAATGGGGACCGGCAACCAACGAAACGTATACGCGCACGCTCAATCTATTTCAGGGTAATCACAGCTTCATCGTGGAATATTTTGAAGCCGAAGGATTAGCGTTTATTGACTTTTCGATAGACCGCATTAACGAAGGCGGTAATGTTGTTACTCAGCCGAACCCTACCGGTGCAACCTTGACTGTCGATACCGGACGCTTAAACGTGCGTGATATTCCGAACCCGATTACGGGCAATGTCTTGACACGTATCAGTGATGGCGAGACGTACCCTATCGTCGGGCGTAATGCAGATCGAAGCTGGTGGCAGATAAATATCAACGGCTTGTTGGGTTGGGTCAGCGCAAATTATGTCGATGCGTTCAATGTTCAGAACGTGCCGAACACAGACACCAATGATACGGATAATCCACCGCCCAGCACCGGCATTGTTGGCACAGCGACCACCAACCTCAATATGCGCGCCGCACCGGGCATTCGTAACGCACTCATCGGGCGCATTCCGGGCGGGCAATCAGCGGATCTTGTCGGGCGTAATGCCAACGCGAACTGGTATCAGGTCAATTATAATGGTCTGGTGGGTTGGGTCAGCGCGACCTTCCTGCGCCTGCCATCCGGCATCGACCTCAACAATATACCGATTAGGGGCTAATGCCTGCGCTGAAAACGATAATGGAACTGTCTGATCAAAAAGTGCGTCTCTTATAGTAGAGGCGCACCCCCACCGCCAAAAAGGGAGACAATCACATGGGCGTAGCAAACGGCTACACCAGCGTAGGTTGACCGTAGGGGGTGCGTCAAACAGAACGGGAACGCCTGTGTTATGGTTGAATCATCTGATGATGAGTTGCCCCCACCACCCATCATTGGATAGGCTTCCCCGATAAGCCAGACACCCCTCGCCTCCCTTAGGGGTGTTTGGGATTCCAGCACTCAGACAATAAATTATACGTAGCGCATACATCAATTACTTGGAAAACTATATGTTTTTAAAGTGGATATTGAATCGCGCTTTATTTTCTCCTATACTTTGAACATGACAAAACGAACCTATAATCAATTTTGCCCACTTTCATATGCACTGGATATTATCGGCGAACGCTGGACGTTGTTGATTGCGCGTGAATTGCTATTCGGTCCACGCCGATATACTGATCTGCTGAACGGGTTGCCCGGCATCGGTACGAATTTACTCGCCTCGCGCTTAAAATCGTTGGAGGAACGCGGTGTTATCCATCAGCGCACTTTACCGCCCCCCGCCGCCTCAAAAGTTTACGAATTGACAGCATATGGTGATGGGTTGCGCCCGGTACTTGGTGCGCTCGCGGAATGGGGTATGAATCAATTGACGTTTCCGTTGCCCGAAGAAGATTATCTGGGCATTGTGCCGACAATGGGCGCTTTACGCACATTTTTTGACCCGACTCTGGCACAGGGTATCATGCTAACCGTTGAAATCCGCGCGGAGGATACCACACTGGCGTTGACCATTAAAGACGGTGCGCTGGATGTACGTGAAGGTGATGCGACGTTGCCCGATGTGATCGTCGCGCTTACACGCAAGGATTTACTCAATCTCCTGAGCGAATCACTGACACCAGAGGACGCGATCCAGAGTGAACGATTAACCATCGTTGAGGGTGATGTTGCAGATTTTGCTCGTCTCATCCCCCTGTTTCATAGTCACGAGTCCGCAAGCTACACAAAAACGGTGAGTTCATCTATATGAACCTCGCTAGCGTGTGTGGGATTCCTATCGCATAATTTCCCTATACCTTGCTCTATTATATAAATGAAGTCGTCCATGAATTCGGTTTGATGTGTAAATTCATTGACTATTTAACGCCGATTAAATTGACGATGTTATAATTTTGTGATACTTATAACGTAAGGCTCAAGGTGCTTTCTCAGGCGAGATTGTATGAGATAAACACTTGAGGTGAAATCAGCCAAAACCCTACACGGATACCCCGGAAAACTCTATGACTGCCAACCTGTCATCGTCATCATCTCAACAACCCCCTGTGCGTGAGGAGATGCTTTATCGTGCATTGTTCGAGCAGACCAACGATGCCGTTTTTATCCTTGATCTTACCGGGAATTATTTGACCGTGAATAGTCGTGCATTAGATATGTTCGGTTATGAGCGCGATACCTTCCTAAAGCTGACATTTCAGGATGTGGTGATAGACACGCAACAGGAAAATGCCCTCGCGGTGCGGAAACAATTGCTTGCGGGTGAAGTCGTGCCGGTGTATCAGCGAACCTTCCGGCGTGCGGATGATTCCACCTTCGTTGGCGAGGTCAACGCCCAATTGGTTATTGATGACAATGGCGACCCGTTGCACATTCAGAGTGTGGTGCGAGACATCACCGAACGTAAACAGATCGAAGATAATTTATATTATCATGCTCATCTGCTGGAAAATGTCTCCGATGCGATCATTTCTACCGATATGCGCGGGCATATTCGCACATGGAATCATGCGGCGGAAAAGATTTATGGCTGGCGTAGCGATGAGGTGATTGATAAAGACATCGACGATGTGCTGGAAACTACGATGGGCAGTTTTGGCAGAAACGAACAGGTCATCAAAGAACAATATTTTATGCGTGGGCACTGGAACAATGAGGTGACCCAGAAACGGCGCGATGGGCGTACCCTACATATGCTTTCTTCAGTATCGTTATTGCGGGATTCTGGTAATCGTCCCGTCGGTATGGTGATCGTCAACCACGATATTACCGCCCGCAAAAGTGCCGAAAGCGCGGTGCAAGATCGTGCCGATCAAATGACGGCGCTCCGGCAGGTTGATGCAGAAATCACCAGCACACTTGAACTAGATCAGGTTTTACTATTCTCATTGAACGCATCCGTCAGCCTCGGCGCGGCGGATTCGGGCTTTATCGTGCTCTTAGACGAGCGCGATGTCAAACAGGTGCATGCTTATGGCGGGTATAGTTATCTGGAAGAAAAAGAGGCACCCTTAAGGCTTTATGGCACGGCGAGTCGGGTGGTCAAACGAGAGAAACCGGAATACATCGCTGATGTTAGCGTAGACCCGGATTATTCGCCAGATATTGCGACCTCACAGGCGATGATGGCGTTTCCACTGATATCGCGTCATCGTGTCATCGGCGTGATGGTGCTAGAAACTAATGATCGCACACGCTTCTCTCAAGAAGTCTTCGAATTCTTGAACCTGCTCACCAACCGGTTAGCGGCGGCGATTGATAATGCCTGGCTCTATCAGCTCTCGCGCACACAACTGGAAGAATTACAACAACTCTATACACAGGTCAGCAAGCTGGAACACCTCAAAACCGATATGATCCGCATTGCATCGCATGATCTTAGAAATCCCGTCGGTCTAATCAATGGGTATATCGAACTTTTAAGGATGGATGTCGCGGATCGGCTCAACGCGACGGAGATGGACTTCATCGATTCGATTGCACGTTCGACATTGCGGATGCAACGGATCATCGACGATATTCTGTCGTTGGAGCGCATCCAACAGGTTGCACAGAACGAAATTTCGGAGGAGATCGACCTCACCGCAATGGTGATGAAAGCGGTGAACACACATAGTCCCGAAGCCGATCTGAAATCGATCACCCTCCACACCGACTTGAATGATGACGAGGTGATTATTTTGGGCGATTCGGCACAATTATATGAAGGATTGTCGAATCTAATCTCGAATGCGATCAAATATACGCCAGATAACGGCGAAGTAACGGTCAATCTATCCGTTGGTAAAGCGAGTGCCCGTGTAGAGGTTATGGATAATGGTTACGGTATTCCAGAAGATCAACAAGATCGTTTGTTTGAGCCGTTTTATCGCCCAAAAACAGAAGAAACCGCGACCATAAAGGGCACAGGGTTGGGCTTGCACCTTGTACGCAATATCATCGAACGACACGGTGGCGATGTGCTGTTTGAGAGTGTCTATGGTGAAGGCAGTACCTTTGGCTTTCGTTTACCCTTAGCAAGTCTTAATCATCACTAAATAGTCTACAACAGCATTTACCTGTTATAATGTCCACGATAAGATAATTAATTTTGTAATCTTGATTTTGACTTTAAACTACTGTGCGAGAAAACCATATGACTATTGAAAATATGGCGCTTCTTAATCGTTATCAAGAGGTTATGGAAGCGGCTGGCTATGTTATTTTTACGACCAACGTAGCCGGGTGTTTTTCGCATGTAGAGAACTCCATAGAAGCGCTTACAGAATATCCCGCAAATGACCTCCTCGGGCAACCATTCACATTTATTGTGGATAGCGAGTGGCATACCCGTGTTGATGAATACTTCTCCACAGTTGACAAAACGGGCGAAAAGTTGACCTTTGAATTCCCGATCATCACAAAATCTGGCACACGGCGCTGGGTAGAACAAACAGTGGTCAAAGTGACTGATGGCGCTGATGTGACCTTCCAATCAATCTGCCAGGATATTACTAACCGCAAGTCTGAGCAGACCCGTTATCGGGCGTTATTTGAGCAAAATAATGATGCGATCTTCATTCTTGATTTAGCAGGCAAGCATATCGCGGCAAACACACAAGCCACAAAACTGTTTGGTTATTCGCAGGATGAACTCGCCACGCTATCCTATCAGGATATGGTCGACGGTAGTGAAATTGCACTCGCCACCTCCCGTCTGGAACGTATACTAAACGGTGAAAAACTAGCGGTCTATGAGCGTCTATTCAGGCATAAAGATGGCTCAATTATTCAGGCAGAGGTCAATACACAACTTGTGTCTGATGCCAATGGTAACCCCCTGCATATACAGAGCATTGTACGGGATATTGGTGCGCGTAAACAAGCCGAGAAGGAACTACGTAATCGAGAATCGCTCTATCGCACACTCGCCCGCCATTTACCAAAATCCGCGATTCTGATTTATGACCGTGACTTGCGTTATCTGGTCGCGGAAGGCGAAGCACTAGAGCAAACCGGTTATTATCGCGATAAGGTTGAAGGATCAACCATTTATGAGGTATTAGGTGAAGAAGGCGTTACCCAACTAGAATCTGCGTATCGTAAGGCTTTGGCTGGCGAAACCCTAAACTTTGAGTATTCATCTGATGGGCATTATTACAATGTGCAGATCGTGCCGATTTATAGCGATGATGGCACAATTTTCGCCGGGATGATCGTCGTGCAAGATATTACCGCAGAAAAGGCGCAACACGACGCACTCTTAACCAGTGAAGCACGCATCCGCGCGATGCTAAAAGCCATTCCTGATCTGATGTTTGTCTTACGACAAGATGGCACCTATGTCGATTTTCATCGGTTCGAAAGTGGTGATGTTGAGACTGACGCACACCTGCTTGATTTTGGTCTGGATGCTGAAATCATGGAGACAACCTTCGAAAAGCTGAACCTTGCCCTGACCACCGGCGAAGTCCAACAATATCTCTATGAATCATCTGTAGATGACCCAATCGATGATGATGACAGCCAAAGCGCAGAATTGAACGCTTATGAAGCACGGGTTGTCGCGCTAAATCATGAAGAAGCGCTGATTATTATTCGCAATACCAGCGACCTAAAACAGGCACAATCTAAACTTTCTGAACGCGTGGAACAACTGACCATACTGCATCAATTCGATGAAGAACTTGCAGATCGGCTGGATATTGATTATGTGTTGAATATGGCGTTGGATGCGTCTGTACGCTTGAGTCAGGCGGATTCTGGATATATCGGTTTACAGGATGAAGACGGCGCATTTTCTCTGGCGAAGGTCGCTGGCGATCATATCCATGAAATTGCAGATAATAATTTACGCACTGGCATTGGTGCGGTTAGCCGGATTATCCGTAAACAGCAACCAGAACTCATCCCGGATGTATCGGTTGATCCTGATTACATCACAAATCGCCACCAGACAAAATCACAGATTACCGCGCCACTGCTCTCACAGAATCATGAGGTGATCGGTGTGTTGAATTTAGAGAGTAATCGCTTCGGTGTATTTACGGAAGATATTTTCAATTTCATCAAATTGATCACCCGCAGAATCAGCGCCGCGATTGAGAACGCACGCTTATATCAACAGGTAGAACAACAGCTCAAACAATTACGTATATTGTATGAACGTGTGATGCACCTGGAACAACTCAAAACCGATATGATCCGCATCGCGTCGCATGATCTGCGTAATCCATTATCAACGGTGCTTGGCTACGCAGAAATGTCCAAGTATGAATTGGATGGCACAGAAGGCGACATCGTAGAATATGTTGATCTGATTTATCAAAGCGCCCGCAAAATGCAAAAAATTATCATTGACATCCTCTCTTTGGAGCGCATTGAAGAACTCGCAGAAGAAACCGAAAAGCGCGAATTCCTAATCAACCAACTGGTGCAATCGGTCTACGAGGATAATGAATCCGAAGCGCGTATGCGGGGTAAAACCTTAGAGTTAAACACGGTCAACCGCAAGATCGAAACCTTCGGCGATCCTATACAAATCCGTGAGGCGATTACCAACCTCGTCACCAATGCGATCAAATATACCGGCGATAATGGCAAGATCACCATGTCGTTACTGATAAGAAATCAGCAAGTGGTGGTGGAAGTGGTGGATAATGGGCAGGGCATCCGGCAAGATCAACAGGAGCGCCTGTTCCAGCCTTTCTACCGTGCGCGTACCGAGGAAAACGCCAATATTGAGGGCACTGGATTGGGCTTGCATCTGGTCAAAAACATCATCGAACGACATGATGGCGAGATGATCTTCAGCAGTACCTATGGTAAAGGCAGTACCTTTGGCTTTTACTTACCACTCAAAACCGAGCAATAAGAGCTTATTTTGTAATTGTGATAACGCAAAACAATTTACATATTGTTGGTGGTGGCATACGCAGATGCCACCCTACAGACTGGAATTCATGTAGGAACGGATCTATGTATCCGTCCGAAAAACACAAATGTTTCCAGACATTATTTATCGCAAAAATGCTCTAACCTCTGTTATTTAAATACTTTTAAACAGCGACAGATGCCACCCTGAAGTGTTATAATGCGATATATAGGTAACCTTAGGATTGATCGACATGCGACGAGGCTTTTATCGGCTTGTCATCATTGTGATCACAATTTGTGTTTTAACCATTAGCGTGGCGCTCGTCTCTGCGAGGTTTATGCCGCGTGGGTTAGAACTCGCCTATATGACCGAGGTTGACGGACTTCCGAGCATTTATCTGCAATCAATCCGTCATGGCTTGGCGTATCCGCTCACCACTAATGAAGTCGCAGACCGCATGCCGTTGTGGTCACCGGACGGCACCATGATGGTGTATGAATCGCAATTTTTCCGACGATTTAATTTATACCTGATGATATTGGATGATGCGTCACAGGATGATGCGCGACGTTTAACGGTGAATGTGGGTGGAGATGGCAATGCGATCTGGTTACCAGACCGTACCGATGAGATTTTGTATGTCTCGTCACCGGGGACGATCAACAGCATTTACCGGATGAATGTCTATGCACAACCGCTAGATCATGATCGCGTGACTGATTTTCGTCATTCGGCGTATGCGCCGAGTGTCTCTGAGCAAGCGAATGAGGTGCTCTATGTTTCCATCCGCGATGGGCAATATGACATCTTTGCGATGAACCTGAGTACGGGTGAGGAAAGACGCGTGACCGATGACCGTTATATTGACTCATCACCGGTATGGTCACCGGATGGCACACGGTTTGTCTACCACTCCTACCAATCCAACGGATTGAACATCATGATTAGCGAACCCTCCGGCGCGGTGATCCGGCAAATTACCAGTGAACGCGCCCAACATCACGGGGCGGCATGGTCACCGGATGGGCGATTTATCGCGTTTACCTCCAACCGCGATGGGAATGAAGAAATTTACGTCATCGAGGTTGATAATCCCGACAATTTAATGCGCTTAACCTATCATCCCGCCGCTGATCGGAATCCGGTATGGTCGCCGGATGGGCAGTATGTCGCGTTTTTATCCTTTCGGGATCGTAACGCAGAAATCTATTTAGCGCGTCCCAATCAAGGTGTAGTCCGGCGGGTGACGAATCATCCGGGGCAGGATGATTATCCGGCATGGCGACCTCAATGACATCCCACTCACCAACACACACGGAAGGTCTGTGATGACTATATTGTTGCGTCCATTGATTCCGTTAATCGTCGTGTTTACGCTGGTGATGTTTGTCCTCATCACACTCGCACAAGCGGTATCTAATGCACCACAACTGGCATACTCTGCGGTCAATACGCGTGATTATGGCATTTTTATGGTCGATACCTTTCATCGCTTGAACGTGCCCCTTATTCGACAAGAAAGCCGGATGTCTGCGCCGATATGGTCATCGGACGGGCAACGCTTCGCTTATGTGGTGTATACCGGGCGCGATCATCTGATCAATGTCTATGATATGAACACCCAACAGAACATCCTGACATTTTTGTATGGGCGCACCCTCAACGCCCTGCCCACATGGTCACCGGATGGCACAAAATTGGCATTTGTGAGCAATCAAGGCAGTCAGGAATTCGGGCTTTTTCAGATTGATGTGAATGAAGCGCAAATCACCCCCTTACAGTTACAGCCTGTGCATGATGCCACGCCGATATGGTCTGCGGATGGTGCGCGCATCTTTTACAGCGCATGGCGTAATAATCGAATTGTTGCCGCGAGTATCGAGGTTGGTCAACGACAGGAGCGGATTATTCTTGATGATTATTATCGCATGTATAGTCCAGCATGGTCACCGGATCGCACCCGAATCGCGTTTTCATCAACCTCGAATAGTATAGTCAGCGAGTCGTCGATTTTCACGTTAGACATCGTCACTGACCAGACTCTACCTGACGAAACCATCCATTACGAACAATCGCGCCCCGTTACCACCAGCGTAGACGGCAATTATCAACCGGTATGGTCGCCGGATGGTGAGACGATTGCTTTTGTGAGTGACCGCGATGGTCAGGATGATCTTTACATGGTCAGCACAGATTCTGATATGCCCACGCGCCTGACCAACCTCGGACGTACCATCGTGCATGCCACATGGTCACCAGATGGTGAGACGATTGCCTTCATTATGCGCTCCAATAATGGGCGTACGGTGATGGTAGTGGACGCGCAAACCGGAAACCCCTATCCGGTTACACAAAATCGCGTACCCATCGGTGTGTCATGGCGACCTTGATAAATCACTAAGAATAATTTAGCGCAACATACAATCGACATGTTTTCTGCTTATGTTGCCTGTTCCCCTTTTTCTCATTTTCATTAATACCAATTCAACAATTGTCAGTATGGATATTGCGTGGGCGGGTGGCATAATAACCACAGGCAAGACGTGTAGTATAAAATCTCATGTGATCGTGTGACGGTCACAGATAAATCATGAAAGGGTATGAGCATATGGTCAAAATAGCCTTTATTGGCGCGGGGAGCACTGTTTTTGCGAAGAACTTAATGGGCGACATCCTGAGCTTCCCTGAATTTTCTGACGCAACCTTCGCGTTGATGGATATTGACCCGGAACGTCTGGAGACCTCGGTGCAAGTCGCGCATACGGTCAACAAAGCGCTGGGCACCCATGCAACCATCGAAGCTACCACTGACCGTCGCGTTGCATTGACCGGGGCAAAGTATGTCATTTGCATGATTCAGGTAGGGGGCTATAAGCCCTCAACCGTGATCGATTTTGAGATTCCACGCAAATATGGCTTACGCCAGACCATCGGCGATACCCTCGGCATTGGTGGAATCATGCGCGGTTTACGCACCATTCCCGTATTGCTTGATATTGCACAGGATATGCAAGCAATTTGCCCGGATGCACTCCTGCTAAATTACGTCAATCCGATGGCGATCAATCAATGGGCGCTGAGTCGTGGCGCTAGTATCCAAACAGTTGGCTTATGCCACAGTGTGCCCCATACCGCGCACGAACTGTCTGTAGACCTGGGGATGGCTGTCGAAGACATCAACTATCTGGTTGCAGGAATCAATCACATGGCGTTTTTCCTCAAACTGGAAAATCAGCGCACCGGCGAGGATTTATACCCGCATCTTAAACGAGTATTGGCTGAAAACCGTGCGCCGGATTGGAACCTGACCCGTTATGAATTGTTCAAGCATTTTGGCTACTTTGTCACCGAAAGTAGTGAGCATCTGAGTGAGTATGTGCCGTGGTTCATCAAGCATGATCGACCCGATTTGATCGAAAAGTTCAACATTCCTCTTGATGAATATCTCGCACGGTGTGAAGCACAAATTGCCGGATGGGATATGGCACAGGCGGCGCGTGAACGTGGCGAAGCTCCTTCAGAACAGGCGATCAGAGAGAAAATGGCGAGCCTCAACTTAATGCCATCGATGGTTGAGAACGAAGTCCAAAAGATTATGAATTTTGATGCCGTCGAGGTGAGTGTGGAATATGGCTCACGTATTATCCATAGTATGGAAACCAACACACCACGCAGAATTTATGGTAATGTGCCAAATCAGGGCGCGATTAGCAATCTAGCGAATGAGTGTATTGTGGAAGTGCCGTGTTTGGTGGACGCAAACGGCATACAGGCGACCCACATCGGACGCATTCCGCCACAACTTTCTGCACTGATGCAAACGAATATCAATGTGCAATCGTTGACCGTCGAAGCGGCGATCACCTGTAAGCGCGATCACATCTATCATGCGGCAATGCTTGACCCGCACACCGCGGCAGAGCTTTCGCTGGATCAAATTGTGGCGATGGTTGATGACCTGCTTGATGCTCATGGGGATTATTTACCCGCCTATCATTAACGCCATGCTGGACAAAGATGACTGTGTGCTTGATGTTTATGCACAATCAAGCACACGTTTCGCGTACAGATAGAGGGTACCGGCTTAAGCCTTAAGGAACCTTAATTGACAATTTTTGCAGAACACCGTATCATGAAATTAATATCCGAACTCTTAAAGGAGTTTACCTATGACTGGTGATGTTCCGCCGGATCATAAAGAGGGCTGAGTGTTCAGACAAACAAAACACTCAGTCCTTTTTGTTTCTCCCCATGTTGTAAAATTCCAACGTCAAAACGAACATCCTTGCTACCTTTTTATATCGGTTTGCAGTATACTCTTGGGATATATTTGGGATAAAAATGAGCGCGGAGTATGCGTAAAAAGGGACAAGAGAACTTATGAAAATTAGCGTATTACAGGAAAATCTTGCTAAAGGGTTGGCGATTGTCAATAAGGCGATTGAGAGCCGCCCGACCATGCCAGTTTTGGGTAATATATTGATCCAGACTGAGGACTCCCGTGTAAAATTAGCGGCGATAAACATGACATTGGGCATGGGTATCACCTGTTGGATTGGCGCGTCCGTTGAACGTAGCGGGAGCATCACCCTACCTGCAAAAACCTTCGCGGATCTTGTCAGCAATCTATCACCGGAGCGCGTTGATCTTGACCTTGACGTGGCAACCCAGACTGTACATCTAAAATGTGGCGGTACGACCTCCAATATCAAGGGCATTGACGCGGACGAATTCCCACCTGTGCAGGATAATGCCGGTGGCGATGTCTCTGTAAACGGTAAAGTTCTGCGCGAGATGATTAACCAGACGGCATTCGCGGCGGCGACTGAAGATAATCGCCCGATTTTAACCGGCTTATTCACGCAATTTTCCGGTAATGTGTTGACGATGGCGGCGGCAGATGGCTACCGTTTGGCGGTACGCACCGCAGAGCTTGAGCAAAGCTTCGACCCTGATGTGAAGATGGTCATTCCAGCGAAGGCACTGTCTGAGGTCGCACGGGTCATCAGTGATGATGACGAAGATGTGCTGATTACACTCCCTAATGAACGTGATCTTGTCATGTTCAGCACCAGCAATGTGGTGGTTTCATCCCAACTATTAGAGGGGAAATTCCCGGACTTCACGGCGATCATCCCGCGCAGTTATAACACTGAAACGGTGATGTATACGTCAGATCTGTTACGTGCCTGCCAACGTGCGGAGATTTTCGCTCGTGATAGCGCTTATAGTGGACGTTTAGCGGTTAAACCGCCCAACGGTCCCGGCGAACCCGGTGAGGTGCTGATTGCCGGTAAGAGCGCGGAACGTGGCGACAATGAAGGCATGTTAGACGCCACAGTTGAAGGGGAACCGCTTGATATTTCGTTCAATATCAAATATTTGATCGATGTGTTGCGCGTCATCCCTGATGAACAGGTGGTGCTACAGAGTAATGGCTCCGCAAATCCGGGTGTGTTACGTCCAAGAGAGCGCGACGACTTCATTCACGTCATCATGCCGATGAGCGTGACACGATAACACCGACTTTTCATAAATTGTTGTAGATAGACGGGTGACTCATGCTATGGGTTGCCCGTTTTTGATATATACAGAAAAATAACAGCCACCTCTGGTTAAGTGACTGTCAGAAAAAGGGGAGAAAAGAATTACAGGGTTAAACATAAGCCTGTACGTGTTGTACGGCTTTCACCAGCTCATTCATACGGGGCCACGCCCGTTCAACGGACATCATCCACTTGTCGCGTAAAATATGACCCCGGTCAATCAACAATAATCCCGGTGTGTCTGCCATGTCATAAGCCATATGCACATCCCCGTCCTCATCAGCAATAATGGGAAATGACACCGGCAAAGGGCTACTCATCTGAAATCCATACAAAGTGCTAGGTGGTTCTTGCACTAACAACGCGATTGGCATGCCCAACAATGCAAACTTATTGACATGACGTTGTAACCACAAAACGCGCCGGATACTCGTCGGATTCCAGATATCACCAATAAACCCGAGTAGCAACCCACTATTGCCATGCAAATTGGACAACGTGTAGTATGTGCCTTTGTAATTGGGGAGTTCAAATGAAGGTACTTTACTATTTATGAGTGGTCCCTGACTTTTTGCAGTAAGCATTGTGGACGTGCCCTTAATCTTCATCTTTTAGTTAATTTTACAATAATTACAAATTAATTGTCAACTATTTACTAACTTTAAACAAACTCAAAATCAATATTAGCGCAATTAGCATGTTTTTGGGGTAACATTAAACTTCTATCGTTGGTAAAACATAGGCAACTTAGGGCTGAGTTTTTAGCCAAGATAAGGTAATATCACCATGCTCACATTGAGGAGGAATTCTATGGTGAGAAAATATTTTGCAATAATTATCGTTTTTATACTGTTAGCCATCAGCACAGGCAGTGGTCTGGCACAAGATGATGACGATACAACCACCACGACTGCACAATCTACGGTGTCCTATTTCATCGTAATTTGTGAAAATCAAGCAGTCGTTAATCTGAACGGTACAATGCTTTCTGGTTTTGATGTGTACTTTCAACTGTTCAGCGGGTCACAGGGGACGGGCACGGCACTGAGTACCCTGCGTCGCGCTGGAGTCAGTGGCAGTTACACATTCAGCGAAATTGTAACTTACAATGACGGACAAACCATTCCTGCTGGCAGTATCGGTAGTGCCTACGTGACCATTTCGCGTTCCGGCGCACCAGACAATAGCGCTTTCAACGATTACATCGATGATCTACAGGATGGCTGTGCAGAACCTCAAAATCCATTAGGCGCGAGCGTGACCGAAGGTGGAAACGCCATACCGGGTAGTGGAATCACGGGTTTACCGACTGTCTCCCCCGGCACAACCAATGAAGGCACGTCTAACATTCTTTCGCCGTTTGGGGGCGTGGTAAACCCCAATTATGTGCCACCACCCGAAGATGAAGTGGTCGTCATCGGTGCGCGTGAAGTATTCGAGCAACCGCGCCAGGAAACCCCCGGTTTAGTCTTTGCGGAGTGCAACGATTATCCGGTTACAGTGCCCGGTATTGTCTACGATACAGATGATGTTGTCGTGTTCTGGTCATGGTTCGCGGAAACTGCGGAGCAAGTGCAAGATCACATCGACAATGTGAACTATTCCGTCACCTACTATCAGACATTACCGCTTCCTAATGTGGTGCGCTCAACCATTCAAGAACGGGGCGGGCTTTTCTGGGTGTTCTATTATTCACGACTGGGCAATTTGTTGCCGGGGAATTACTACATCCAATATAATGCCAATTGGGACGCGCAAATCAGCGATGGTATTGATGCATTCGGTCCCGGTACAGATAACGAAGCGCTTAATAGTGGTTGCTGGTTCCAGATTCGCCCTAATCCTGATGGCGAAGCCGTAAACCATAACCCGTGGCCCTTCCAATAGACTGTCAGCATAAATCGATACATTCAAAGGGTGAGCCTGGCGCTTACCCTTTTTGGCATAATCAATGAAGACAACCACATCGGGAGATGATTTTTTTCTCGCTACCCGCGTAAATGCTAATGTGGCAGAATGAATGACCATTTTGAAGCAATTCCCCTGTTGTAATAGATGAGACATTTTGGCAAACACCACCATCTCACGCTACAATCTACCCTTCCTAACTATAGTTATTTATCCGTATATCAGGGAGAAAGTCTATGAAACGCTTCTTGCTGGTCGTGTTTGTTCTCATGTTGGTGGTTGTGCCACTCAGCATGATGTCTGCACAAGATGATGAAACCGTCGTCGTCCGCAACATCGGGAACCTGACCAACTTCAACCCAGTATTACATCAAGATGGTGCCTCAATCATCGCCGCCCGTTATTTATTCCCGCAGTTATTTCAGGTAGATCGCTTCACTGGAGAACCGATCCCCGGCTTGACCTCATGGGAAATTTCAGAAGATAACCTCACCTATTCATTTACCATTCGTGATGACGCTTTCTGGAGTGATGGTGTACCGATCACCTCGCAGGATGTAGAGTTTATGATTGCGGCAACCGCGAATCCTGATATTGGCTCACCGTGGTTGAGCAGTACCGATGCCATTGAATCCGTCAATGTAATTGATGACAAAAACTTTGACATCGTGTTGAACTCGCCAAGCTGTATCGTCTGGAGCGATTTCTTCAACTTGCGTGTTCTGCCATCGCATCGTTTTGCGGCAGATTTCAGTGACTTCCTTGATAATCCGATCAACACCAATCCTGACATCAGTGGTGGTCCATACATTCTGGTTGAACGTAGCACCGGTGAGTTTGAGCGCTATGTCGCCAACGAAGACTTCTATGGTGGCGCACCCGCAATCCCGAACCTCGTGAATCGTGTGATCGAAGACCCTGCTGTACTGCTTCAGGCATTGGTCGCCGGGGAAATTGACTACGCCAGTATGCGTGGTGACGAATTCGCACAATTACCGACCACTGATGGTCTTAATTTCGAGTCCTTCCCACAACATAACGTGTCCTTTATTGCGATGAACTGGGCAAATCCAGATAATCCGCAAGCGGCATATGACGAAGATGGTAATCTGGTCGAACAAGAACCGCATCCTATCTTTAGCGATATACGCGTGCGTCAGGCAATTGCAATGGCGTGGAATAAAGAGGACATCTTAGAAACACTCGGTGGTGCAGAAGGTGGTACCATCGTCGCCAGTTCCGTCGTGCCTTCATTGGCATGGGCAGTGAACCCAGAAATCGAACCGTATCCCTATGATCCAGAAGCCGCCGCCGCCCTATTGGACGAAGCCGGTTGGGTCATGAACGAAGATACCGGTATCCGTGAACGTGATGGCGAACCGTTAGCGTTTGAAATCACCTATAGCGATCTGCTGGCATACTTCGAAACCATCGCGCTCGTTTCTCAGGATTACTTCAGCCGTTTGGGTATGGATGTCACCGTGACCAAGCTGGAATGGGCAACTTACCTGAACGAAGTCTTCCTCGGTCAGACTTACGACATCGCGGTATTAAGCAATACCGGTAACGAACCACCAGATCCACATAGTCTGTCCAACGGTCTGCACAACAGCACGCTTGATGTGCCGGGTCCGGGCAACAACACCACCTCATACGTCAATCTTGAGATGGACGCATTACTGGAACAAGCAGAGTCTCTACCGGGTTGTGTTCAGGAAGAACGCGCTGAGATTTACTATCAGATTCAGCAAATCCAGCACGACGAAGTATCTTATGACTTCGTGCTTTCCCCGAACCTGATCCAGATCATGAATGGTCGCGTAGGCGGCTTTGAACCGGGTCCATGGTGGGGCTTATACAACTTCACCCAGCATGTTCAGGAATGGACATTGGACGGCTAAACGTATCGCGTTTTTAAACGTTAACGTTTAGGCAATCGTAACAACACACACTTTGCATAGATACTATGCGAGACATAAAGGCGACCTTCACACAGGGTCGCCTTTTGTATATATAGGGTATGCGGTTGTTGCTTCGTTAGGTATTTATTCAATTCAACTTATCGTGATTTACTTTATGGCGGATAGGAAAATCCTATCCCTACAATCCGTTTTCGGCATGTAGGGACGGGAAGAATCGCGCCCGAAATGCGAAAAACATCACTGTTTCATGGATTGGTGAACAATTACTTCACTAGGCGAACATGGATTTAGCGTGCATCACCAGCAAGGCGTGAATCTGAAATTGTCCTTCGTTCGCCGGTTCCAACAATCCACGTTCGACTAAAGTACGCACCGTTTCTCGCGGTGTATCCGTCGCCCAGACCGCCTGCATAGCATCTAAGTCAAAGAATGCGGGTTTCGGCGCGAAGACACCCAGCAGAGCGAAGCGTTCGCGGTTTTCATCATCAAGCAGGTCGGTGCTTTTACGCAACAGTGCGTTGACCGTCAGCGGGACTTCATCACTGGTATCCATGCGGTCTGCGGGGGCATTTGCCGCCAATAAACTGGTATCATTACGCAGTTCGTCTAGCAATTCTTTAACACCCCAGCCCATGCTCATCTCCGCACGGAGTAAGCGCCCTGCAACCTGTAACGCTAACGGCAAGCCCTCTAAATCATGCGCGAGTTGTACCACGTCATCGGGGTTCGACGCGACAACCTCCGGCGCAAGTGTTCGCATCAATTCGAGTGATTGTTCATCGCTTAGGATCGGCAATTTATAGATCATCTCTGGACGTGCCGCCAGTTCACGGGCGACCAGATTAATACGCGTGGTGATAATCATCGCGCCTTTGTTGCCACCCACCTTAAAGGGGGTCACATGCACCGCGTCCCAGGCATCATCGACAACAATAAGCATCCGTTTTGGCTTCAATGCCGTCATAATCCGCGAGGAAAGATCATCCTCCCCCTGTACGCCGTGTATATCAACGTCTAGCGCGTTCGCCCATACGCTCAATTCTGCGAAGACATCGGGTGTTTCACCCAATGATGTCCACAACACGCCATCGGGGAACAGTGTATGCACATGCGGATCATGCGCGATTAACGCGGATAGTGTAGTTTTCCCGATACCGGGCCATCCCTGCACGATATGTGTGTTGCTGGTCGGCGCGTCTTTATCACCCGTTCCCGCCAGCCGTTGGCGCATTTCTACAATTGCGTTCTCTCGCCCGACAACCAATTCCGGCACCGGTGGCAGATTACCAAACACCGGCAAAGCATATTCGGTCAGCGGGATATTGTCACCATTGCGGATCGCCTCGACCAATTCAACCGTCCGTGCTTGCGGTTCTTCGTTGAGTTCTTGCGCCAGCAACGCCTCTAAAATGGTGTATTGATGGAGCGCCGCCGCCCGCTGCCCCGCGTTCACATAGGCACGCATCAATTGACGCTGTGCCATCTCATAATAAGGGTCAATAGACAACCAGCGCTCAACCGTGCTGATAACCGCATTCACATTATTGGTACTAACCTGATAGCGCACAAGCTGTTCCAGCGCACCGATAATCTTCTTTTGCAATACTTGTGTCTGTGTCGATTGCCAGTGGTCAAACTCGGTGCCACCGGAAATTGTAAAGCCCTTCATGAAGTGATCTGCATACAGCGCAATCGCTTCTTGCATCGCCGATGGTGTGGGCGCGTTATTGAGCAAATCCAACACATGAACCACATCAATAAATAAACCGTCCCCTTCTTTTAAGGCGATAGTGTTGCGGTCAATAACCAGCCAATCAGTGAGCGCGCTTTTATTGAGGTCGGTCAATAAGAGGCGTAATCCAGATCGTGCCTGTTTCTCTTCTTGATCTGAGAAGAACAGCGCAGTGAGTGAATCACGACTGTGTGTTTTGCGGGTAATGGCGAGGAAGGCGAGTAACGCCAACGCTTTTCGGCGTTTGAGTTCGATCTCTTCACCATCATGCAGAATCTGAGGATGTCCAAGAAGCCGAATGTTAATCAAATAGGTATCCCTACTGTGGATGCATAATTGTGCGATTTTTCTCTATTATAGCGTCAGTTCTGGCTGAAAAGAAACAATTGTGACTTTCCTTTATGGACGAGTCAGCATAAGATATGGCTTCTAACAGGTTGAATAGCAATTGTCTAAATGATTATGTCACGATTTGTGATTTCTTTAATTGTCGGTCTTGCGCTCGGTCTTGCGCTGGGGTTATATCTGGGCTGGGTACAATTTCCGGTGGAGTTTGTCAACAGCCCCGCCAGCTCACTCGCTAGCCGTTATCAAGACGAATATACCGTGATGATCGCCAATGGCTATCGCGCGGATGCTGATTGGCAGGGGTCGATTGAGCGCTTACGCCTGCTCGGTGTGGAAAATGTACCGGAGCATGTGCAGGACACCACAGAACGCTTTATCAGCAATTCCCGTGAGGTTGATGACATCATTGCATTGGTCGCGCTGTCGAACGCGTTAGGGCGTGTCACGCCGATTATGCAACCCTATCTTGAGATCATCGCACCCGCGGGAGACGGCTCATGAGTGGGCAAGAAGATTATAGCGGGCGGATTTCTGAAGCACGATTGCGCCAACAGAGCCGTTATGCGCGTCCGCGTCGCTTTTTATCGTGGACATGGCTCATCATCGGCTTGATTATTGGCATTTCTGGCGGATTGTATTTTGCATGGGAAGTGGAACAGTTAGAAGAATTTGACACCGTCCCGCGCCAACTCCAAATCGAAGATCGGCAACGTTATGCTGTGGCGATTCTGCTCGAATATAACCAGACCAACGACCTCGACACAGCGATTCAGCGATTGGTTGAACTGAACTTGCCCGGTGATGACCCGATTCAAGCCGTTGCAGAAATCGCATGTGACCTCGTCAGCACGGGATATGCCAGCAACAACAGTGGCTTACGGGCGGTGCGGGTGATGATGACATTCTACCAGAATTTAGAGCGTTCCGGCTGTGCTGATGATCTTCTGCCGATTGATTCCACGCCCATACCAGATCGTGTGGTCGGTGTTGCCGCCACCTCAACCTTACCCCCGCCCGCGAGCAAAACCCCGACTCCGGTTGGGACAATTATTCCAACGCCCACACCACAATCTGTCGCATTGCCGACCACAGTCAATAACCGCCAATTCAACTACTTTGTACAGAGTACATTCTGCGATGAAGAATTGAGCAATTTGATTGAGGTGCGCGTTGTCGAAAGTGATGGTATTACCCCTGTGCCCGGTCAGCCGATTCGGGTGCGGTGGGATGCGGGCGAAAGTTTATTCTTCACCGGACTCAAGCCGGAGCGCGGTGCTGATTATGCGGATTTTGAGATGGATGTGGATACACAATATGTGATTGAAATGCCGGGGCTTTCTGACCCATCGCCCATACCACTCTCCGCAGAATCCTGTATCGACCCGGACACAGGTGGATCAGCGCTCCGATCTTATCGGGTGGTATTTGTCGCTAACTAACCATTATGCACAGCCACAAAATCGCGCACGACCTGTAATGTGCTGGCAAGGGCGGTATCTGCACCGTCCTTTTCTTGATTCCACAGGCTGAACAACACACCTGCAATCTGCCCATCGCGGGCGATCCGTTGCATTGTCGCTGATGACTCCGCGAGTGATGGACCGCCTTCTGCTGGATAGTTCATCCCGGGCATTTCGTCACCATTGACGATGTCCGTGTCAAAATGCACATACAGCGGTTTTTCCGGTAAATCGATGCTGTTGAGCGCGTTCACATCTGGCAAATCTACGAGGGCGCTCTGGCGCAAATTGTCACCCTCTGCGGGGTCAAGGTCGCGGGCATCAGTAATCACCACATCGGCTTCAGGAATTGGGGTCAGACCAACCGCTTGCATCAGGCTTTCGTTGCCCATGCCGACCAACGCGGCGAGGGGCATCCCGCCTAGAAAACCGCTTGGTGTGGTTTCGGGAGTATTAAAATCGCCATGTGCATCGTACCAGATCACCGCCGGATGCTGATCTTGCAATCCCTTTAGCGCACCCAGCGCAAACACACAATCTCCGGCGAAGATCAATGGGGTTTTTTCCGCATGGGCGGTTATAGCTTCCGCCAGCGCGACATTCACCGCCACCACTTTATCATCGTATGTTGCATAATCTGGCTGAATATCTACCCAGTCCGCACCAAGTTCATCTGCAATGCCACTATTTTTGACGGCATCCACCGCCGCAATTTGCTGGCGCTCACCGATCCAATACGGCGCACCAATACACACATAAGTCATGGTTGATATTCCTCCATTTTTAGTCACACACATTTAGTCACTCAAACGTACATCACCGATTAATGCACGGGTCGAAATCATGTTCAGTTCGGCTAAACCGGTTGCCGTTGGTTCTGACCATGCCACGTACAGATGACGATTCCTGTCAATCTTAAATTCGGGTAAGCCAACCAGATCTTGCCCTAATGCAACGAGGGCTTGCACCGCGACGATCTCACCCGCCTGTAAATAAACCACACGCAATGAATCGCCGATTTGCGCCACCATCGGCACCACATCATAGCGCCCATTCGCCACCTGTGCCCAACGGAGCGCGGTCTCTCCGGCATTGACGCGTAGTGCAGACCCGCCGTTAAATCCCGTCACAAACGGGTCTGATGCTGGCGTACCCATCGTCAACTGTGCGGGCGCTGTCCAGCGATTGCTGTCAAAAAAGCGACTCGATAGCCACGCTTCTGGTGTGCCATCAGCGCGGGAAATGTTCCACAACAAATAGGTATGTGTGTTGTCGGATGCCACGTCAAAACTTTCAATCCTATCGCCCTGTTCAAGCGGAAGACCATCCGTTAACGATGTGATGGCGGTTAAGGTGGTGTCGTTGAGTTGTGCGCGCATCACCTGTCCGTTGGAGGCGCGTAGCCAGTAGACCAACGGCTGACCGCTGGCAGACACTGTGAGGCGAGGAAAACGCACATCACTCGTTAGCCATTCAGGGAATGACGGTCGCCCAATCGTATCTACCGTGAGCATGTACAGCGACGGCTCACCACGCGCACCACCGCTAAACACCACCAGTGTGCGCTCCTCTGTGACACTTAACGTATCATAGGCATCAGCTCTGATCTGGCTTAAGCGCACATGATTACGGGGCATCTCAAGATCACGATTGACGCGTGCTAACCACAGCAAGGTGTCTCCCTGTGGATTATCAAAGACCGCGTCCAACCAGAATAAATGCGCCCCGCCATCCGGTTGTGCTACCCAGGTATGCATGAAGGGGTACGCGGTAGGTATGGGTAAAGATTGGGGTACGCCGGATTTTGTGCCGTCGATCTGACGCGCCATATGGAGCACATTGCCATCGTCCGCCTCAGTCCACGCCGCAAATACCGAAAAATTGGTAATCTGCAAAATAGGGGCATTGCGCTGTGCCGCCTGTCCCACCGCGAACACCGTTCCCCATGCCGATTGACGCGGTGACGCTTCATCAGGCTCTCCGGCACAAGCAGTGAGGCATAAACAGACTATCGTAAGCAGGACGAACTTCCAGCGCATGAGCAGTTTAGATTTCAGTTAATGGGACAAGGTTTTCTGGACCAGTGTACTTGACCTGCTGTGGTGTGTAGTATGCGATGTTTTCCAGTACATATTTCGCGACATCCCATGTGACGTTGGGGAATACCGCTTCCTGTCGCC
Organism: Anaerolineae bacterium; assembly: GCA_034435575.1. GTDB lineage: Bacteria > Chloroflexota > Anaerolineae > Aggregatilineales > Phototrophicaceae > JAVJSU01. The sequence goes on along the minus strand of DAOTXB010000421.1, from coordinate 412 downwards.
CAAAGTAAACGCCAATATGATAACGATTTTCGCCTTTTTGGAGCAAATTCTTCACAATCCATCCGGCAAGCCCCATAGCATGTGGCGCGACAACGACTTCTACCTCTTCGATAACTTTCCAGGGGACGGGTTGCCCTTCCATCATCATTTCTTCGCCATACGCGTCAAAATGATTAACCACATGCGTCTGATCTTCCTGCGCTAGCGCCTCCATTGACGGGCGATAATCAATCCGTTGAATATAGGTCATAACAATAAGTCTCTCTCAATTACCGATCTTTCTATCATGAGTCTACCGTACCATGACAGATTTTGTAGCGTTCATTTGTACACCTATCAGCAACCATTGTGTGCAGATGGGCAGGATAACGCAAATGGACGGCGCTACTCGGGCACCGTCCACCATCTTGTT
>DAOTXB010000420.1:0-2050 GCA_034435575.1 Anaerolineae bacterium | reverse complement strand
AATCGCCTGCATGAAAAAATCCGACGATTTAACGTCTTTACCGGCGCACAAGGTGGAACAGTCATCACCGCATTATCCGGCATCGAAATGGCGTTATGGGATTTGCTCGGCAAGACGCTAGGCGTTCCAGTGTATCAATTATTCGGTGGTAAATTCCGTGATGAAATTCGCCTTTATGCGGATGGTCATGCCGGGACAATCGACGCAGAAGGACATCATGTCGAAGATGAAAAACTCTCACCGGACGTGCGTGAAAAAACTATCCGCGACGAAATGCGTGAAGGTGCAGACGATGCGTTAAACCGTGGCTTCACAGCACTAAAATTTGATATTGATGACATTCATCATCCCTCAAAAAGAGATTACTGGAATTGGAGCCTTAGCCCGAAGGAAATTGATGATATTGTCGGGCGCGTTGCCACCCTGCGCGAGCATCTTGGAGACGACATTGATCTGGCGATTGATATTCATGGTCGGTTTGATGTGCCCTCAGCCGTGCAGGTTGCAAGCGAATTAGAATCTTTCCGCCTCATGTGGCTAGAGGAACCTGTCCCGCCTGATGTCCCTAACGGGTTGGTGGATGTACGCCGTCAAAGCAAAATTCCGATTTGTGCGGGAGAAAATGTCTACACACGTTTTGGATTATTTGACTTAATGCAACGGGGGGCGGTAGATGTGGTCATGCCGGATATTGCCAAATTTGGCGGGTTGATGGATGGCATACGGGTGGCAGGATTTGCCGAAATGCACGGTCTACCCTTTTCTCCCCATAATGTTAGTAGCCCAATCGGTACGTTGGCTATGGCGCATGTGTGCGCGGCAGTTCCGAACTTCCTCATTCTCGAATTTCATGGCATGGACTTAGAGTACTGGGGCGATCTCGTGCATTATGCTGGTGGAGAGGTCATTCAAAACGGGATTATCCCTCTGAGCGATGCACCCGGGTTGGGCATTGAACTCAATGATGACTTGGTACGCGAACATCTTCACGAGCGTATGGTTACAGACTATTTTGGTGAGCCTGTCTAATCAGGAGTGCATGATAATGAGTAAATTTATTGACAAGCGGGTGTTCGTAACTGGAGCCGGTATCGGGATTGGTTATGCAATTTGCCTTGCATTTGCAGAAGCAGGCGCAATAGTGGCGCTGAATGATATGGATGATGCGCTGGCTAATAAGGCGGCAGACACAATCAATGAACAGGTCGGGCGCAAGGCAGTGCAGGCGATGGTGTTTGATATTGTTGATATTCCAGTCTTACAAGCATCCATCCGATCATTTGCAGATCAACATGGCGGGTTAGATGTCTTCGTTGCCAACGCTGGAATCACCAATTATGGAAGTTTTCTTGACTACACGCCTGAAGCCTTTACGCGCATTATGCAGGTTAACTTGCAAGGAAGCTATTTTTCGGCTCAGGCGGCGGCTAAAGCGATGATTCATTATGATATTCGCGGACGCATAATGTTGATGTCATCAATAACGGGGATTCAAGCATTTTTGAATCTTGGCGCTTATGGCATCACGAAAGCTGGTATTCGTATGATGGCAAAATCGCTGGCAATAGAACTGGGCGAGTATGGCATTACTGTCAACGCGATTAGCCCCGGCGCAACCCTAACAGATCGTACACTGGCGGATGATCCAAAGTTTGAAGCTAATTGGGCAAGCGTGACACCAACCGGACGCGCGGGTTATGTCGAAGATGTAACTGCTACAGCGCTCTTTCTGGCGTCTTCCGGCGCAAGACATATCACCGGGCAGACGATACAGGTAGATGGTGGCTGGACATTGCATAGTCCCCTGCCAGAAGAACATCCAGAACAGCCGGACGAATCGTCGAAATTAAAGTAAAGGGCATCAATTATGTCATTAGATTATTCGCAGATAAAAAATCAACTGTATGCGGCTGTTATCGCCGACATTCTTGATGATATGGATTTTCCCGATCAAGTGATGACAGCGAACATTCGACCACTACAAGCAGAAGACATAATTGTTGGGCGTGCGCGAACGATGCTCGCTATTCCAGAATTTCACATTCCCGAC
>DAOTXB010000419.1:0-1950 GCA_034435575.1 Anaerolineae bacterium | reverse complement strand
TGTCGTTAATACGTACTGATTTTCGCGGTATCGTGCTCTATGAGGAGTTTAATCAGGAGATCGACTTTGAGGTTAACTTCGATGGCATCGATGATATAAATATTCCTACATCTGAAGAAATCCCCACCTTTAACGAGGAAATCAACACCTTCTTAAATGAAACCTATCAGATACACGGCACGATTACAGATATTTACGCGGAACAAGATTTTGGGCTAGCGTTCAATAGCTACGGCATGTACAACGAAATTCTAAAAGCCAGTTATGGTGAGGAATCTGGTACATCTTATATTGTTGAGAATTACGGATTTTTGCAGTTTTTCATCAATACAGTAATTGTCGTTGTGTTTGCGATCACCTGCCAAATCACCATTACTCCACTTACAGCTTATCCGCTATCACGATTATTCCCGAAAAGATTATCGGATCTTCTTCAGCTGTTCTTTTTAGGAACCACTTTCATCCCGTTTGTTGTCATCATGATTCCACAATTTCGAATGTTTAGAGAACTGGGCATGTACAACAACTACGCAGGGTTGTTAGTGCCACATCTGTTACCATTTGGGTTTTATGTGGTGCTCTATAAAGCATTTTTTGACAGAGTTCCGGGTGAGTTAATTGATGCGGCGCGTATTGATGGCGCAGATGAGTTTCTAATCTTCACTCGCATCATGATTCCCCTGTCGCGCCCCATTTTCGTGGTGGTAGCAATCTACACATTCCTATCAAATATTGTGGACTTCTTCTGGGCATGGTTAATCGTGCGGGATGTAAAACTTTGGACGATGAATGTCGCACTCTATAACATTTCAAGAACTGGACAGGGATCAGCATCCGTAGATTTCTTGATGGGCGCAACTGTTTTCACGATTGTTCCCGTTATTGTAATCACGTTACTTCTATCATCAAAGATTCAATCTGTCGCCATGAATAGTGGGATAAAAGGATAACAACAATACGATGAATGACACAGACACACAACGTAAACTGGTGTCTCTCTCAAATAGTAGCAAACGAGATTTAGTTCCCACCTTAAGAGAGACGATCAACCAATACAAAGACAATCTCACCATCCGGTTTCCCAAAGACACGTATTACATTTCTGACGAAACAGCGTCCAAACATTTTCTGTATATCTCAAACAATGACTCGGGGATTAAGTCTATTGCCATTCATGTTAAAAATCGCCATAGTCTGACGATTGATGGGCAAGGATCAACCCTATTAGTTAAGGGCAAAGTCATCCCAATTCTGATCGAAAATTGCCAGAATATTACACTCAGAAACTTTATCATAGACTGGGAAACTGATTATCATGCAGAATTGGTCGTTGAGAAATCAAACGCAACTGGAACCACATTTCGTATCTTGAACAATTGCGCGACGCATTTCATGGAAGGACGCGTTTATTTTGATAACTACCCGGACTCAATTAGCGTTGCACAGTACCACTTACATCTTTTAGAGTACGATACAAAGATGCTAACACCAGCAAAAAATGCCGATGATTTTTTTCTTAAAAGCGAATATCACATTGAGTCATTATCTGAACACACGTTCAGAGTCGATGGATTAGTCGGTAATTCGTTTCAACCGGGAAAATTATTCATCGCAACCAACCATGTGCGCCCTGCACCGGGGATCGTGATTTCCAACTCAAGTAACGTAACAGTCGAAGATGTTACAGTTCACTATGCACTTGGCATAGCAATACTTGCACAACACTCAGCGCACGTCGAACTCAACCACGTCACAGTCAAACGAAGCGATCCACGCCGAATTTCAACGCTCGCAGATGCATCGCATTTTGTGATGTGCAAGGGACATATCTATCTTAATGAATGTGATTTTAGCGGGCAACTGGACGACGCTACAAATGTCCATGGTATTTATGGTGTTATCGACAAAATCCTTGATAATCATACAATCGTGGTGGCACTTCAACACTAC
>DAOTXB010000418.1:0-4615 GCA_034435575.1 Anaerolineae bacterium | reverse complement strand
GCTATGACGGCAGATGGTGTTGACGACGAAACAGGTCCGGGTGTTGATGGGGACACATTTTATCTAAAACTAAGTGATGCGAATGGTGTGCTACTTGCCGAATCGATTACCTACGTTCTTCTAGGCTCACAACAAACTAGAACGGAGATACTATTTATCAATCCTGATCTTACATTGTACCATGGTGTTCCCCGGCGAATTGGTTCCGCTCCAACGGCGCGTCCATGGCAGATTATTTTTCAAGATTATTTTAGTCAGACCAATACGCGTGGTGCGGAAGTTAGCGTATTGACCTTCGATCCAGCAGATTACGTTCCTGCATGTGAATCATTGCCCTACATTGGCATCGAAGAAGATGATGCTATCACAATCAATGATGTGAGTAGCGCCAACGAAGTGAGCATATACGAATCCACCGACGAATCCGGCGCACCGTCGTTGAACCTCTACGATGTGGACGAGGACGGCAATGGCACCTACGCGCTGACCATCACACAGGACGACATCGCGCCATTTGACGGCAATCCACCAAGCGAAAACACCGAAATCCTGACCAGCATCGACGGCAACATTCGCGTGTTTGTGCTGAACACGGGCGAAATTCAGGTCAATAGTGGACCGGATGAAGAGGGTAAGATTCGCGTTGTCATCATGGATGGCATCCCACCGACAAACACCTATGGCTATACCATCGATCCGCCAAGCGCTGGATAGCCAATAACCCTTAAATTTCGTTTTCCAGAGGCGTGTGCAGAGATGTACGCGCCTTTTCATTGCCTACACGCTGATATTCTCATCAAATTTTGAAGTAATCCGCCATATTTACGTTATAATCTCTTCATCCTATCAAGAGTTAACTGCGGAGTAATGTTATCAATGGCTATCTTTAACCGCGACACAGATCGGCGTTCGCTGGAAGAAGAGATGAAAAAAGAAGGGCGCTTACCCCCTGGACAATCCCTCACGTTGAAGTTTCCTGTGTTGACCTATGGACCCAATCCCAAATTTGACCCGAATACATGGGATTTACGTATTTTTGGTGGTGTAGAGAAAGAACTGCGCTGGAATTGGCAGGAATTCCTCGACTTACCGACAGTAGAAATCACCACAGATATTCATTGTGTCACGCGCTGGAGTAAGTTTGATACGGTATGGGAAGGGGTGCGCTTCCGTGATATTGCGGAGATGGTCGGCATTGCTGATGATGTAAAGCATGTTATCGCCCATTGCGATTATGGCTATACAACTAATGTGCCGCTAGAAGATATGATGCGCGAGAATGTGCTTTTGGCATACAAATATGACGGGGACTTTATCACACCTGATCATGGCGCGCCGGTACGCACCTTAGTTCCGCATCTTTATTTCTGGAAAAGTGCGAAGTTCTTACGTGCATTAGAACTTAGCCCGGTGGACAAACCCGGCTTCTGGGAAAAAGGCGGGTACCACAACTATGGTGACCCATTCAATGAAGAACGTTATGGGCGCAGAGGATTCTTCTAAATCAATGACTGATTTGGTGTTTCATCACGACCCAAAAGCATAGAAAAGTTCTAGACTGCCGGTTAATTGTAATCGGCAGTTATATTTTAGTATCCATTATGCTGTGATCGTGGCGACATCTGTGCATGGATCTCCGCCATGAAACGAATTGATTCAGTAAATTCTTCGACTTCGCAAACAGGTTTTGTGAAAAAAGCCATAACCCCGGCGTTAAACGCGGCTTCGACCTGCTCCGGACAATCGTCCGAAGCGATCATGATAATTGGCGTATGGGGTAAACGGGAATGCATATATTGGGCAGTATCAATACCATCAAGAAATGGCGTATTATTGTTAAGCACAATAACATCTGGATGCATACGTAACGCAACAGCAACACCTTCATAACCATTGCGAACACTATCATTAATGCGAAAATCTTGTACATCACTCAGCAGGCTAAGGAGTTTAGAGCGCGTGGTCGAATTATCATCGACAATAAGTATGTGGGTAGTGGGGTAAGTTGCGCCTGACATCACGGTATCTCCGTGTCGTATGGGTTGATACTTATAGTATATGTGCATTTAAGCATCGGCACATAGCTCAATAGTCCTTAAATTCGTTGATATTACAGGATTGTTATACCCTGTGCATCGAACCAGTAAGAATCAAAAAAAGCGCCCCGAAGAGCGCCTTCCATATCCGAAGATATTGCTTCTTAGCTGAAGAAGCTGAGGATGTTGGAGAAAATGTTACCAACAGCCGGACCAAGCAGGAGCAGAACAACAATTACGACGACTGCAACCAGCACGAGGATGAGTGCATACTCAACCAGACCTTGACCTTCTTCTTGTGGACGATACAACATGATAAGTACTCCTAATAATGAATTGCTATAAGTCACCAATTGGTGATCTGTACGTATACTATCATGTAGTTTGAATCAATGTCAACGCATTTAGCTCAATTTTACAAATTCTGCACAATTTCTCTAGGGCACTATTATTTGACCTGCTACTTATGAATTCTTCCCTAAGAGTTTCACTTATGTTTCTAGTTCAGTGCTCGGTGGGATGTTACCAAGATGCTCACCCAGACGACTAATTGCCTGCAAAACTGTATCGTTCTGCACAATGGGTTCTGAATCATGCAGACGACTAATAAAGTATTGATCGTTCATGTTGCTGGCATAAATTGCTGTGATGCTATGCTCGGTTAGGTTATTAAGCAGATACGGATACTCCTCAGTAAAATGGTGTTTAAACGTATTAAGCACCGTTTGCATGGAGGTTTCTCTACCATCCAGCGTTAAACGTGTCTGCTGACGCTGTGCTTTATCAAGACCGCTCTTTTCGCAGGCTTCGTCTATGGCTTGCGTCAAGGGCACAGCCGAGTCGATCCAGTCCCATAGGCGCTGATAACGACGGGTTGGTGTTTGTCCCCGAATAGTGAGCATCAAGGCGACCCAGAAAGCACGTAAGTATCGGATCATGAAGGTTTAGCTCCTTACGATTGATTGGTCTGACCATAGCGACGATCTTAGCACAATATGATGAATGGAAATTTAAGATGTTTACTGTAAAGTATGGCAATAAAGTTTAATTTTCTTAAGCACTGCTTTTTAACTCAATAAGACACATTCTGGTAAACTATTGAAAATAATAATTCATGAAAAGGACATTTAATGAGCACAGTTGAAACGCAGGTAGACAGTTCCATAACAGTAGAAAACTTAAAAAATGCACACATGATGGATGGAGTTCCTGCAACAACTCGTAAAGTTCCTTACCGCAACATGCGCCATGTGTTGTCATTGCATGCAAAAACAGCTGGTAATCGCCCATTCTTGATCCACTACGATATAGACAATAATCGAGAAGAATTAAGCTATTCAGAGTTCAATGCGCGTGTTCACCAGACAGCGAACTTCTTGCACGATGATCTGGGTGTACGGCGCGGTGATCGTGTGGCGACAATTGCCTATAACCATAGCGACACCGTGCTGATTTACTTTGCGTGCTGGATTATTGGCGCGACAGTTGCCCCGCAAAATGTCGCTGAGGATGATCGCCGAATCGCCTTTATCTTAAGGAATAGCGAAGCAGTCGTGTGTCTGGTACGGGATGAATATCTGGAACGTGCGGAAACGATTATCAATGGTGATCCTGACGATGGGCTTGGTGCGCCCAATATTCGCCAGATTGTGCAAATGGGCGGTGAGCGATCCGACCAATACTTACACTTCAACACACTCGTGAAAAATCTACCCAACACGTATCTAGGCGATGGCGCTCCGGTAAAATCAAGCGATGACACAATCAAGGAAGATGATTCTGGCACAGTGGCTTCGCTGGACGATGAAGCCTTACTCGTCTATACCAGCGGAACAACCGGCGCACCCAAAGGTGTCGTCCTCACGCAATACAATTTGCTGGTGGATGCGTGGGGAATCGCGAACTGGCAAGGTATCAACGGCGGGCAACAGTTAATGTGTGTGTTGCCTACACATCATGTTAACGGGATTGTGGTTACGTTGATTACCCCATTGCTGGTCGGCGCATCAACGGTACTAAACCGTCAATTTAGCGCGAGCCGCTTCTGGAAACGGGTCGTCAAAGAGCGTGTGAATGTGGTCAGTGTGGTACCTACCCTACTCCAATTTTTGTTAGAACATGCAGAAAAAGAACAATCTGCGGGCAATGGCTTGTTCGGTGATAACATCAGTCGCCGTGATCTAACCGGCTTCCGGCATTTTATCTGTGGGGCGGGTACACTAGCGGTGGCGCTTGTGCAACAATTTGAAAATACGTTTGGCTATCCGATTCTGCATGGGTACGGTTTAAGCGAAACCACCTGTTATAGCTGTTTCTTGCCGATTGATATTTCATGGAAGGAGCATCAGCGTTGGCTTCTCGATTATGGCTATCCGAGCATTGGATGCCCGATTGCACCGAATGAAATGGCGATCTTCTCACCGGATGGTAGCGGTCAGCAGTTGAGCGCGGGTGAACGGGGCGAAATATGTATACGCGGGCACAATGTCATGAAGCACTACTTCAAACGTCCTGATGCCAATACAGAGACCTTTAAATTCGGCTGGTTCCGTAGCGGGGATGAGGGCTTTTATAAAGAA
>DAOTXB010000417.1:0-7224 GCA_034435575.1 Anaerolineae bacterium | reverse complement strand
TGCTGCCAGGAAAAATCCGCCGGGAAGATGTCCGTCGTCAAGCGGCGATGAAAGCCGTGTAACTGGTCTGCGCCGACGAAGTGCATTTTGCCCGCTAGCACCGTATCATAGCCCGCCCGTGAGAGGTAGTGCGCTACGGTGGGTTCTTCGCAGGAAAATGAAGATTTGTTATCATACACGTCGATATTGGACGCATACTTACCCGTTATCAATGATGCTCGCGCCGGGGCGCACAGCGGGCAAGACGTATACGCCGCGTCATAGCGGATGCCCTCCGTTGCCAATTGGTCGAGATGGGGCGTTTTGACAAGCGGATGATTATATGTACCCATCGCAAACGGAGTCATCTGGTCAGCGACGATAAGCAGGATGTTGGGTTGAGTTGTCATCGTCCTTATCCCCTCGTCATTGTCTTGCTCAGGTCGTCTTGCGGTAGATTGCCGCCGTTATCGCGCAATGTTTCCACCAGTTGGCGCGTATCGAGTGCATACGCCGATTGCCCGGTCTGCAAATGCTGGACGGCGGCAGTTCCAGCGGCTTCGCCCATCATCGCACAGCCCGGTTGGTCACGGATTGCCCCGTTCACCTTAATATCGCTACTGCTACAGCGTCCCGCCACCCACAGATTATGCCAGCCTATCGGGACAAGTGTGCCGTAGGGGATGCCGTAGTATTCACCCGGCGCGAGCTTATCATCTTCGTTGAACTCGGCGTAGTAGCGTTGATATTCTTCCTCGGATAAATCATAGGGGTGAATATCGACCTGTTTGCAGTAGATGGCGATTTGATCGGTAAAGTGTCGCCGCGCCTTATAGTCGTCATAATCGAGTGTATATTCGCCTACAATCCGGCGCGATTCACGCACACCGAGCAACGCCGCAGTCGTCACAAATTCGATGTTTTCGCAGCCATCAAGATAAGCGCGGCAGAATTCGAGATATTCCTGTGCAAGTTGCCGCCCTTTAATCATCGCCTTTGTCATGCTCTCGGTGGAGGTGGCATCAGTGTGGAATAGGTGCCCTGCGTTGAGGATAGCGGTTGTTAATCCGGTGCGGAATAAGCCGGGGAAGTGTTTATCGGGCTGAGAGAAGAAGCTCTCGGCAACGGCGCGTTCCAGCGGTTCTTGTTGCGCTTTGCGGTCAAAACGGCTGAAGTCAATGCCAGCCATCGCCGCGCACAGAGTCGGCGGCATAATGCCCGGTGTATCGCGCCCCGCCTGCCTGTAGTTCACATCGCACATATCGGAGATAACAGCATCGCCTGTCGCGTCGATGACCGTTTTCGCCTCAACAAAGCTGTAACCTTCGATGTTGTGCAGCACTACCCCGCGAATATGTTTTTTCGCTGTGTCAGCATCCACATCAATCGCTTTGGTGAAAAAGCGCAGTTCCACGCCACTATCCACACAAAGACGGTCTAACAGGCGTTTGTAATGCTCCGCGTTGAAGCCCAGTCCCCGGTCTAAGGTGTTCCAGCGTTTCGGCGTGATGTCTGGCGGGAGTCCACCTTCGGCATAGAGCGTCTCCACGATTTCTTTGAAGATGCCGCCGATGATGCTGTGTACGCTGTTGTTGAGGTTCGACCACGCGGAAACCAGTGCACTAGTGCCCATCCCACCTAAACAGCCCGTCGCCTCTACCAGCAAGACACGCTTGCCTGCCCGTGCTGCAGCAATCGCCGCGACAGACCCGGCAGGTCCGCCACCTACGACGATCATATCATACGGTCCTTCTACGGGAATAGCGCGGGTTAGTTCATACACATTTTCGCTCATAGGAAATTGCCCTTTCTATGGTGGACTTGATATTTTTATTGTAGACTGAAATGCACTTAAAGTTGAATGGCTTAGGCGAAAGAAATTTGCACTGAAACGACGACACTATGCAAAATTTTAAGCGTGGTGACTGGCTATCTGGCATCGCAAATGGTAGCGTCCATCTACATACTGTGCCCGGGGCATGCGGTTTTGCGAATTACTCAGATTGGGCTGGTTTTGCAGACCGCACTATTGACTACTCGGTGCTGTATATGTTGCTCAGAGGGACTATTCACGCCACTTTCCATGATACCGGACAGCGCGTCGTTGTCCCTGAAGGCACACTCATCCTTGTATCCCCCGGCGTACGCCATTCACTGCATCCGGCAGACCCTCAGCACGGGATCACCACCTATCATTTCCGATTCTACGCGGAAACTAGCAACACACGCGCCAGGCTCATGGATGACTATGTGCATGTGTCGTATGGTGAACATCGTGCCCTACAACGAGACATTACCCGTCTGTATGATTTGATTCGCACCGATTCTCGCTATGCGACGTTGCAACAGCAGGCGCTCTGGATGCTCACTTTTACGGAGATGTTTACCGCTGACGAATGGAAAAAAACTACTGCATTTTCGCCGAAGCAACGCGCCATCCTTGATGGATACATCGCACAACACATCCACGAAAGACCGACGGCACACGATCTCGCACAAGTAGTGGGGTATACTCAGATCTATTTTTCGCGCATGTTCAAGAAATCCTATGGCGTTAGCCCTCGACGCTGGATTCTGCTGGAGCGCATCCGTTATGCTACCGTTATGTTGCTCGAAACAGAGAAGCAGATTACTCAGATCGCGCATGAACTCGGCTACATGGATATTTACCTGTTTAGTCGACAGTTCAAGTCTGTGCAGGATTGCAGCCCACAAGCCTACCGCCAGGTATACAGTAAATAACGCTATTCATGCTACTGCCACAGATTGAGTCCGTCGATTCCCCACGCCTCTGCCAGCACATAGTGGTCGCCTGTGTCGATCATGCGCTGGCGTAAAAGTCCATGTAGTCGGGTGATGTCGTCGCGTGCTTCCGGCGAGTCGATCAGATTGTACATCTCATAGGGGTCTTGCTTTAAATCAAAGCATTGCCAGGGTTTACCGCCTTCGGTAGCATCCCCGATAACTGTATACTTGTAGCGTTCCGTGCGATAGCCGCGCCAGTAACGATCATGATAGAAATGTGGCGCTGTGCGTAAATCATGGACAAATTCGAGCAGTACCCCTTCACGTGGTAGCGAATCCGATTTGCCGTGAATTAATGGGGTCAAATCCAGACCGGGCAGAGTCATGTGTGGCGAGATACCGACCAGACCAAGCAACGTCGGGAACAGGTCTTCAGTGCATGTCGGTGGTGTCAACGCTACATCGCGCCGGTCGGGATAGCGCGGATCGTAGACGAGCAACGGGACACCGATGGATTCCTCATAGGGTTCGGATTTGCGGGTAGCGCGTAAGTTATGTGCGCCGTCCATTTGTCCATGATCAGCAATAAAGACGATGATGGTGTTCTCTGCCAATCCTTCATTGTTCAGAAAGTGGCGCAAACGCCCCACGTTTTCATCGAGATTTTCGATCATAGCGTAGTAGGTTTTACGCTGTTGGATGAGTTTCTTGTCTGTGTCTGATATATCGTCAACGGTACGGGCATTTCCCAGATACATATCCTTGAAGCGATAGTTTGGTGGCAGTGTTACATCACGATCTTGCCAGCGCGTCATATTCGCTTCGGGCACTTCCAATGGAAAATGTGGTGGCTCGACGGACAGCACACAGGCGAACGGTTTATCTAAGTCGCGTGATCGAAGTGTGTCCATCGTAATATCGAACAGTCCATCTGTCTGATAGCCGTCGATACGATGCGGTGTTGGGTCATCATCCTCAAAATAGTACGTGTCGAATGGGTTGTTGGCGACATCAAAGCCGCGCCATGTCTGCCAGCGTCCCTGGTGTACACGCGGCACCGGTGTCAGATTGGCTTTACGTGCCGGATGTCCGGGCAGATGCGCGTGACCGCCGTAGAGATGCCACTTACCCACATACATCGTGTGATAGCCCGCCACATTGAAGCAATCTGCCAATGTGGTTTCTGCCGGAGACATGCGATACTCGATAGCCGGCACAAAGCGCGAGTGGGCGTACATACCGGTCATCAGAGTAAAGCGAAACGGCACACAGATCGGGAAGGTCGAACAGGCGTTATTGAAGCGCACTCCATCCTGCGCCAGACTGTCGATGTGGGGAGTCTCAGTGTCAGGATTGCCATAGCAGCCAAGCGCATCCCGCCTCAGTTGGTCGCTGAAAATGACAAGGATATTGGGCTGTTTCATGTGGGTGTCTCCGGTGTGTGCAGTCCAAAACGGGCGAACATCTCCGGCGGGGCATCGTTGTCGTGCATCAAGCGGACGATATGCGCTTGCATGCTGTCGATGACTGTCTCATCGGTAATTACTTCCATCTGGTCGGGTGAGTTGTGCAAATCAAATAGATGTGTATTAAGCGTTTGCCAGCCGTCACGCGACGCAATCGGGATTTTCAAGACAGGTGAGCCTTTGGTGAAGCTCAGTGGTGGCGAGAGTGATGTCGGCGCAAGTTCTTCCACAGGGAAATAATTGAGCATATGTGCGGGCATCAGCGTGTAGTTGAAATAAGGCTTATCTACATCCGGCGCGTGCATATACACATAACGCCCATCGGTGACGTTGATATGCCCACCATGAATCCCGAAGATGATCGCCTCGCGGGTGGGGGCATTTTTTGCGATAGCAACGGTTAGCGGAATTCCCTGCATATCCGGTGGACGCTCTACACCGAAAAACTCCAGCAGGGTCGGTGCGAGGTCGATGGTCTGCGCGAGTTGCTTGCGCCGTTCGCCTTGTACGCGGCTACGCGGGTCATAGATGAATAACGGTATCTGCGCGACTTCGTTATAAAACGGCATTTTGACCTTACCCCACCAGTCATGCTCACTCAGCAGAAAGCCGTGATCGGTGTTGACGATCAGCATAGTATCGTCCCACAGATTGAGCCTGTCCATCTCATCCAGCAACTTACCAAGATAGGTGTCGCACATGGTTACCAGCGCGGCGTAGTGGTTGCGGATGTGTTGAATCGCGTCGTTATCCTCCGTCACCGGTCTATAACGGGGCCAATCGAAGTCGAGTCCGGCATAGTCATCGGGATAGCGTCCTTTGTAGACTTCTGGTGTGGTGAAAGGTTCGTGCGGGTCGAAGGTTTCGATGTGCAAGAACCAGTTGTCTTGATCGTGATTCTGCCGGATGAAGTCGATACCAGCGGCGAAGGTTTGCGGTTGGGGGTGGTCGGCTTCTGTGTGGAAATATTGCTGATTGACGGCGTGCTGACGATAGTAGATGTCGCCGTTTTGACTGCGCCCGTGCAGGTCGGCGGGGAAGTCAGGTTCAGCGACATGTCCCTTCCATAAGTCGCCTTCCTGCCCGCGAAAGTATTCCCATGTACTGTAGCGGGTATGATAGCCTGTGCCACCATCTTCAAAATAATGCCGATGGTCGGTGGCGAGATGGGTATACACCCCATTCTCGCGCAAAATTTGCGGCATGGAGTCGTCGAACGGCTCTAACGGACCCCAACTGCGATGCAAAAAGTTATAGCGCCCGGTATGGAGTTCTCGCCGTGCAGGGATGCAGGGCATACTGCCGACGTAAGCATTGTCGAATGTCATACTGCGTTCGGCAAGGCGCTGGAAGTTGGGCGCGTGTATCCAATCGCACCCGTAAGGCGGTAGCATATGGCGGTTCAGACTGTCGAACATCATCATGATGGCTTTCATATGATTTCCCCTTTTGTGGCGTTATGGTTGCTACGAACGTGGCTACGACTCAGCCTTAAGTAGCAAGTTTCCCAACAGTAAAAACACACTCGCTGTCCAGGTATAGGCACGGTCAGACAATGCCTCGACAGTCAGTGCGTTGAAGTTCTCTGCCATGCCATACTGCTGTGCCATATCACAGAATTTACGGCTGATGTCGTAGGCGAAATCGTGCTCTCCACACGCTAGCAGTCCCTCCACGATCAAATGTGTCGAGGGTGCCCAGATGGGACCGCGCCAGTAGCCATCAGCTTCGTAGTAATCGCTCTGCGGATGTTCACTGGCGATACCGTGTGCGGTCACGAAGCGCTTGGGTTGCTCCACCAGGCTGTCACGTATTGACTGACTATTCCAGAGGGCATCAACATGTAGAGTTCCCGTAATCGCTCGTAACCCGACCTTGATGCGTGTATCATAAGCGTTGATTTCCCATCGCCGCCCATCAGGAGAGTAGGCATTGTCAAATTCACGATCTGCGGTGTGACGTATGAGACGTACACCGATACCCTGACCCCTGATATAGGCGGCGGCTTTTCAGGTGATGCAAATTTCAACATATCCACCGTCAGCATCAAGCCTGAACATGGTCGCTCAAAAACTGCATCGTAAAGATAAAATGTACGATCCGTAGCAACTGTAAATAACCTGATTTCTAGCAAACTCAATTTGCGCCATTATAATCATGACCTTTAATGCTGATTTTAAGCAAATTACCCAGCCTGATAGAACTATATCATGCCCCATTGGACATGTCCACATGCTCAAAATTACAAGAGCAAATTTAGCACAAACATTTACTTTTGGATAAGGTTGTATAGTTATACATTTTTGTGCAATGCACGTTTCTTAGGTAAATGTAGCCAATTTTGTTCTACTGGCTGTAGCTGTCAATGGCTTCATAAACATATATCTCTAAGGAGCTTAAAAGAAAGATATTTTGTGGTTTTGGCGGTGGGCTTCTGCTCTATAGACCCGTGGTAATTACTGAATAAATCCCTCCAAAAATTAATATGAAAGATTTGGAAAGAAGTTGCCAAAAGATAGACATAAAATCACTTTTGGTACGTAGTTTTTACTGTAATATCAGCTATCTTTGATGAGTGCCATATTTGCCGAGTGCAATCGCGAAGATGAAAGCTCCCATAGTGGGTAAGTATTCGAACCCAGATACATCGCAAACAAACATGAGCCACCACGTTTATTCAGGTAAGTATTCAAAGTAGAGTCTTTACTAGTTGGCAATGCTAGCGTCAAGGTTGTTTCATCAATTGTAAAATCTACAGCCTGTGAATCCGGTCTACGCCATTTTGAGTCAATCGGTTTTTGATCGAGCGGTAGTGGTAAATAATTGACTAATAAGGCATGAAAAGGCAGTCTTAGGAAATAGAAACAAACCTAATCCAAGAGCCTTTTCATGATCCAAGATATTGTAACTTATGAGTGCCCGGATTGCGGTAGTCTAGATTTAGTGGGCTGAAAAACCCACTACCTCTGGTAGTGGTTGTATGATGTGGTTCAACCAGTAAAACGAGTATGATAAGACCTCCTAGAAGGTGCGA
>DAOTXB010000416.1:0-4117 GCA_034435575.1 Anaerolineae bacterium | reverse complement strand
TCCAGCCGTGCGACGATCTTCGCCTCACGGGAAAAGCGTGCGCGGAAGCTATCATCGGCGAGAAACGATTGATGCATGACCTTAATCGCCACATGACGGTCAAGCCGTTCATGGTAGCCTTTGTAGACCGTTGCCATCCCCCCGACACCGATTTGTTCTACAATCTCATATTGTCCGATAGTCTCTCTATTCGGCGCATTCATGTTTATGTGTCCCTAATCGTTTTAATGCGCTAGTGGTTTATAGGTTTGTTATGCGGAGTAAGATCATTTGTCATGGACAAACACCGTAATATTGAACTGCATACCAAAAAATTATGACCAACCACTGCCACTATTTTACTATACGTGACTTTACGCTAAAACGGTGTAGAATTTCCACAAAAATGGGGTTTTATTACACAAATCTCGCCAAATTACCCCTGATTCCGCGCGGATTGCTCATCATCGTCTTGTAATTCCGAAATATAGCTATCCGTAAATTCCCCATCACTGGTCAAACGAATACCGCCCGTGTTGGCGCTATCATCATAAAAAAGGTCATCATTTTTGGGTTTAGCTAAAGGTTGTTCCTGGCTATTCTGTAAGCGATTGCGTTCGCGTGCGATCTCGTCTTGAATCATCTGTTCGCGTTTTTCGCGCCCGCTACCATAGTTGCTCCGGTAGTCGATATAATGTGCCATCATACCTATTCCCCATCCCATACTGACCATTGCGGGCCATGGAAATCCCCCACCTGCAAATAACCAGATTCCCCACAACATCAGGTTAACCATCACATAAGCGGCAAGGTGGCTATAGAGTCCGTTGCGTTCTTCCAGACGTTTTTCCACCCGTTTACGAATTTCTTCTTCTGGCGACAGCGGTTTGGCGGCGCGTTTTGAGCGTCGTTTAGACCTCCGACCCTTTTTATCATCCTCTTCGTCGGCGTGTTCGAGGATAGAGACTTCCGCTTTCTGGGCAAGTTCAGCAATGCGACTTCCCAATCGTTCTCCAATTTTACTGCCACGTTCACCAAAACGACTGCCCCAATCACCGGCACGATGCCCGATATGATCGCCCCATTTACGCACCTCATCGGCGAAGTCTTCCGCGCTCATGTCGCTGTTGAGGTCGGATAATTTTGGCATGGGGGGTAATTCTAATTCTGGCAACTGCACGATGTCGTTTTTGGCTTTTCTTGGTGTCGGGTCATCGTCAACATTCACAGTTGGCGGGTGTTGACGAGCGGGTGTTGTCGGCGATGCTGGTGCGGATTTGCCCTGCAAAGCGGTCTTAAGCGCAATAATCATCTCTGAGGCGGTCTTATAACGTTCTTTTGGATTTTTTGCTAAGGCGGTCAACAAAACATCTTCTACCGCCGGTGTAATCGTGTCATTGATGTCACTCGGCATGGGGGGTGGGTTATAAATGTGCGCGTGTACGATGGCGTAGGCGCTATCCCCGGTAAAGGGAACGCGTCCGGTCAGTAATTCAAACGCGATAATGCCGAGTGAATAAATATCAGTCCGTGCATCAAGGTCAATCGTTCCCTGCGCTTGCTCCGGGGAGATGTAATGAGGGGTGCCTAGCATCACATCTGCGCTCATCGTCGATTCGCCGTGTTGTGCGATCCGCGCCAGCCCGAAGTCGGTCAAATATGCGCGTCCGTTTTCATCAATCACAATATTGGATGGCTTAATGTCGCGGTGTAAAATGCCACGCCCATGAGCATAGGTAAGGGCGTTCGCCGTTTCTTCTAATAGACGCACCGCATCATCCTGAGTGAGTTCACCCCCGCGCAGATGATCTTTGAGTGTTTCGCCCTCCACGAACTTCATAATCAGGTAGGGGCGCCCGTTATATTCCGCGAAATCGTAAATCGGCACGATGTTCGGGTGTTCTAAGCTGGCGACAATACGCGCTTCACGCTCAAATCGTGAGCGAAAGGACGGGTCTTGTAAGAAGTTTTGATGCATGACTTTGATGGCGACATAACGATCAAGGCGCTCGTGATAGCCTTTGTAGACTGTTGCCATGCCCCCGGCACCGATCTGATCGAGTACGCGGTATTGACCAATTGTATCGGGCATTGACATAGGTACTCCCCCTATATGACATCGTGCGCCAATTATCACATAAGAAACGGTCATCTGCCAATGCTTCACACAGGTATACAGGTTAGGTGCGCTTCTGTGGGCATGTGTTAAAATTGCTCCATGTAAAAATTCATTCATAAATGAGGCAAACATACACATGGCAGAGATCAAACATACCGTTACGATTAATCGCTCTGTAGGTGAGGTGTACCGTTTCGTTGCAGATTTTAACAATGACCCGCAATGGCAAAAAGATGTGACCGGTGTACATCAGTCCGAAGGGGCGTTACGGGTGGGTACAATGATAACAGAAAGTCGCTCCACACGGGCGTGGACATGGAAACTTGACCTGAATGCAGATGTGATTGACCTGAAGCCCAATAAGTTGATCGAATTTAAGGGTGTACTCGGTATTTTTCCGGCGCGGATAAAATATATATTCAACTTTAGTCGTGGCACAACCGAATTTACACAGGAAATTAAAATTCACATCAGCTTTTTGTACAAGATCTTTTCACCCTTTATTCGCCGTGCTGTTGGTGCGCGTACACAACGCACGATGGAAAATCTGAAAGCGCTGATGGAGAAAGAACGCGCAAGTGGGGTCACGCCGATTCCAGAACGTGATGATGCTTAACGCTTTACTGATGTAGATATGCCTCTACCCACTAAAGTGTCTAATACAAAAAGGACGCAATGTTCCGCGTCCTTTGCTTTTGTCTTGTAAATTATTCGACGATAATGTGTTGCTGTGTTAGTCGATTCTGAAGTCCACACTACCCGTATCAATGATGTCTTCCAGATAGGCATCATAGAAGTTGAACGGCATCACAAACACCAGATAATACCCATCGTCCGGCAATTCATAATCTTCGATAGCCGCGTTCAGGTTGCCCGGTTCGCGGTCATCGTTAATCGCAAGGCGGTCACCTTCCGCATCAAATAGATAGAGCAAGGTATCAATATCGTCACTTTGTGCATCAAGCGTGATAATTTGTCCCTCGTCCCCAACGAAGATCACAAAAAAGACGGCTTCATCTTCGCTAATTTCTAGCGTGCCACTCGCGCCGATTGGCACCTCGCCACGTAACATCTCAAAGGCATTGTCCAGATCAGAGGGCGGGTTGATACCGACAATGGATAACCCATAGCTGTAATCTTTATCGTCCTCATCCTCAAGGATTGCTTGATCTAAGCGTGATTCCCACATGGTTGCAAGCACGAAATAGGTGCCGGATTCTGGTAGTTCAAATTCTTCGATCATCGCGTCGGAGCTACCGCCACCAAAGTCATCATTGGTCATCAATACTTCACCGGATGCGCCGAGCAGTACCAGATAGGGATCAGTGTCGCTATCATTGCCGGCGAACATGCTCACGGTTACGACATCGCCCTCAGTACCCGCAAAGGCGTATAAACGGGCAAACACAGGGTCTTCAAATTCATCCCGTATCTGATCACCATCATCCAGAATTGGAATCTCTAATCCATCATCATCCTGTGCAGACGCAGAAAACCCGCCCACCATCAAGACGATAACAAGTATCCCTACCCATAACCGTTTCATCATCCTTGTTGCTCCTATACGTCGTTGTTTAGTCATATATATAGCGTACTCCTTTGGCGCGAATCTTTACACCCGCGTTTTTGGGGGGTCTGTGTTTATGTATGGCTTGCGTGGGGTGTGCGTAGGGTTGGCGTAGGGATAAATTACACAAATTGACCAATTTAATTAATTTAAAAAGCTGTAATCGTTTCGATATAGTTATAGAGTATCTATAGGTATGAACCCTATATATACTTAATCTATATACAAAAAAGGATAGGATAAATGAAATTGCGTTTACTCTTGTTGACGGTGTTGCTTATGCTAATGAGCAGTATGCTGGTCATTAATGCACAGTCTGAAGACCCGGAAACGCCTGTGTTTACGCTGGAATCACAGGTCGCCACGATGCCCCGCCGTAACTTTCAATTTACCGACCCCGGTGCGGTCATTTATCATGAAAACACGTTTTATATGTTGAGCAATAGCTTTAA
>DAOTXB010000415.1:0-3080 GCA_034435575.1 Anaerolineae bacterium | reverse complement strand
TCAACAATGCACTCGACCTTGATGTGACATGCCGTGTTATCCGCCAGGGTAATATTCTTTGGGAAGAAACAGGCAATACCAGCAGAATCTACTGGTCACATGAAGAATTAATCACGCATGTTATGGCACACAACACATTGCTTGACGGTACCTTACTTGCCACTGGCACAGTTTTAAGCCCGCCGATAGATATGCATATCATTGAGGGTGATTATCTTGAAGTCGAAATCAACGGTATCGGATGCTTGGGTAATCCGGTTATCACCGTATGATAAAAAATCAGAGGAGTTAACATATGCCCGGATTACAGCCTTCTAAAATGTCGCAGGCGCTCACTGCCGCACGTCAGCAAGCAGGTTTGCATCGTGTGTCAACTAATGGCGCACAACCGATTGAACTTAACCGTGGGCACACAGGGTTTGTCACACCGGATCATATCCGCGAAGCAGCCCACACCGCGATACGTGATGGACACACACATTATGAGGATTTGCTAGCGCTAAGAGAAGCTCTTGCCGCCAAATTATCCGACGAAAACGACATTCACGTCGATCCGGTGCAAGAAATTGTCGTTGGTGCCGGTTCCCATCTTGTGTTGTTCGACATCATGAAAACATTCATTGATCCCGGCGATGAAGTCATTCTCGGACGACCCGGCTCACCAACATATTTTTATTACAATAGCCTTATAAACGGAGGTACACCGATATTCGTGCCTCTCAAAAAAGAGCGACGGTATAAGATTGATCCGGATGATATTGCCGCCGCCATTACCCCCCGCACAAAAATTATCGGATTAACCAACCCCGATACACCATCAGGTGCAGTCGCAGATCGTGCCGATTTAGAGCGCATAGCGGAACTAGCGATCAAACATGATTTACTGGTAATTTCGGATGAAATCTATGAGAAGCTCATCTTCGGAACGGCACCACACATTAGTATCGCATCGCTACCGGGAATGCACGAGCGCACGATCACCGTAAATGGCTTCTCAAAATGTTATGCGATGACCGGTTGGCGGGTAGGTTATGCTGCGGGTCCGCGTGCTTTGATAAAACCGTTACAAGATGTCTTCTTAACTAATTGTATCTGGTTAAATACCCCAGCTCAATATGCGGCGCTGGCGGCGCTAACCGGACCACAGGAACCGCTAGATGAAATGAAAGCCGAATACGAACGACGTATGCATATTCTGCTCGACGGTATCCATCAGATCGAAGGTTTCAGTTGCTTTGAGCCGGAAGGAGGTTATTATGTCTGGCCAGATATCAGCGCATTTGGCTTACATTCCACTGAATTCGCAAACAAAGTTATGGACTATGGGCAGGTGCGTGTCGGTCCGGGTCTTGTCTTTGGTCCGGTTACTGGTGAGCATAATCTACGCCTTTCATTTTCTGAGACAGAAGACAATATACGCGAGGGCTTGCGTCGTTTGACGCTGGCTTGTGAACAAATTCGTGAGACATCTTAGTGTTGCAAATGATGAAGTTAACGGAGTAAATTATTATGACAGTTATCGACATACACACTCATATTTTTGCCTCAGCTAAGCCGTTCCCAAGAGCCGCCCTTGATGATCCGATGTGGTCTGTTTCTGACCGTATGGGATCAGGCTTTAAAGCGAAGGCAGAAACACAACAGTTACCGCGGATTGAGGACTATCTGGATCGCATGGACGAATGGGGTGTGGACATTGTGTGTGTGAACAATGTCGCCAATTCTGGAACTGGGGCGCGCGCCATGAATGATTATAATGCAGAGATCATCGCCCAAAACCCCGGTCGTATGATTGGTTTTGCGGCGTTACCAATGGCGGCAGGCGAAAATGGTGCCCGTGAGCTGGAATATGCCATCAAAGAACTTGGTTTCTATGGGGCAAAAATTTACCCTAAAATTCAGAATGTGCCGCTTGATGCCGATTCTATGCACGAGGTATACGCGGCGGCTTCGGATTTAAATGTGCCCTTGTTGACCCATACTACCGCTATGCCACACGCTTATAGTGGCGTACGTGGCATGGATTGGATGGATCATACGTACGATAATCCGGCACGTGTTTTTGATTCGGGCATGATGGAGAAATACCCTAATTTAAAAATTATCTTCGCACATCAGGGTGGGGGGTATGTTTACTATAAAGATATGCTGATCGCCCGTAAACCCGGTATAGAACCATTATGGGATCGCTTTTACGTGGATATGTCACCGATGGTTCGTTTTAGCCAAGCACAAACACAAGCGGCGATTGATGCGCTTGGGCTCGATAATGTTTTGTTTGGTATCGATTACCCATGGGCAAATCTAGAAGAAGCAGGAAAGTGTGTGGCACACCTTAAGGCGATGGATTTCTCCGACGATGTGAAAAAAGCCATTCTTGGGGAAAATGCTATCAAATTGCTTAACCTACAGTTGGAGTAATTCATTGAATAGCACTGTCCTAATTCAATAAAGCACAAAATTGTCTTAAAACTGCATTTCATCATCATGCGGATTACGTTAATCCAACGCTGAACACCGTCGAATCCAAATGTAAACTCGTGTAAGTATATGTTTGGTCATTGAATTTGTAATATTCAAATTGCTCAAAAATTAATACACAAGATTTCAACGTAGGTCCGCATTTACCATATATTGAGTATTTCAGAAAAGCTGAGCTAGAAAGTTAATTTAGGTTCAATCTTTAAGATCTATGAGGTAGCGGTTTTTGTATGAATGAATCACTACCATGAGGAGGAACAATGAAACAACATTTTCTGGATGGCAGTATAACCCAACCGTTTTGGGATAATTCCGTAGAGCCACGTCTCGAAATTAATCCGGGTGATGAGGTCGTGTTTGATTGCCCTGAACCAACCGGACAGATAACACCTGAATGGACGGCAGAGACGCTTGAACAGTATGATCACACTTTGGCGCACGCGCTCATCGGCAGTGTTTATGTAAAAGGTGCACAGCTGGGCGATGCGTTGGAAGTGGAGGTGCTTGACTTTCAGCACAAAGGTTGGGGCTGGAGCGGTCACCTCCCAGAATTTGGACTACTAGCGGAAGATTTCGATTACCTATATCTGCATCACTGG
>DAOTXB010000414.1:0-2672 GCA_034435575.1 Anaerolineae bacterium | reverse complement strand
TTTTCAACCCAACGTAGCACATGAGCCAGATATTGTTCGGCATTGTCCTCGTATGAGTAATGCCCAGCGCCTTCAATGACACCAAATTTGCTATTGGGGAGTAGCTCATGAAGGCGTTGTGAATTTGACATCGCAACAAAAGTGTCTTTCTCCCCATGCAAGACAAGTATCGGGGTTTCAATTCTTTTAACGTCGTTATCCATTTGCGGTGTTTCATTCGGATAACTCCCCAGAAATCCAATCTGGGCACGCAACTTAGCGACATTCATTGAGCCACGTCGGTAATCGGCAAGAATCGGTGCAGGTGGTGTGTAGTCTTTGTGTCTATAGCCAGCTAAGTTTGCTACTGCACAATAAATCCTGCCTCCAATAGCACCTCCCCACAAACTGATAAACATCTGAAATGGGCGTGAATAAACCAATAGGCGAAAGATAATATGTCCCTCAACCTGACCTACAGCACCGGCATCACCAATTACAGCAGATTTGATGCGTCCAGGATGATCCGCCATGAAACGGAGTCCAATGGGTGTGCCTACATCTGGTCTAACATAATGTGGATTGTCTAGCTTGAAGTGATCTAATATCTGCTCTAAAAAAGCTGCTTGTTCGCTGACAGTAGTGAGTTACTTTGCGGCATCTGAACCGCCATGATTCGGTAAATCAATAGCAACAACATCAAATTGCTCGCTGAGTCGTTTCCACCATTGCGTATAGGCGAGAATGCTCTGTGGCTGAGGTGATATCAGGATAAGTTGTGGCTTTCCTGCCTGACGCGCCTCAGCATATCGGGTTCGGTATCCATTAATATCTGCAAATTTCAGTTTCATCACAAACTCTTGTGTCATATCTCATTCCCTCTCTAGGGAACTCTCGAAGCCACGGATTGCGAAAACACCAGCTACAATTGCAACAACGATTCTGATCCAATGGGCGATTAACCATGTCGTCAGTCGGGTTCCGACCACGTCTGGCTCAACCCGTTGATCCATGAATGCGAGGTTCAGGGGCAAGTGGTACGCAACCGTTTGCACGTTGATGATGACCAGCCCAATGAGCGCGTAGAGCCAGAACCGTCTCGCCCTAGAGCCTTTGTCACTCAAGAAGTACATGGCGATGGTGGCAATAAAAGCGGGCAAAAGGGTGGCAACGGTTGGGTACAATAACAACGGAAAATCTACCGCAAACGTGTTCATAAATGCGACAGGTTCCAGAGATGACCAGTGAAGCCCATAGCTCAGCCCGATGTTAATCATATTCCCAGCAAAAGCTGCAATGCCGATGATGGCGATAAATGCTGTGACTTTCTTCATGCTTATGTCCTTTTATGATTGCATTGTCTTAGCAAAAGGCTATGTTGAACCTATGCTTCTTAGTGGATTGCTACATCATGACACTGATAGTCGGTTATTAATCTGTTTGTGGCTGTGGTGATTTGTTGAACAAGCGATACAGGACATAGAAAAGTGAGATGACAACCCAAGGCAGATACCACATCAAGAATGTCCATGTGCTGCCAATGTCGTAGCTGAAAAAGTCAATTTCAAAGATGATACGTGTCACATTGAAAAGGTCTGCAGCACACACAACGATAAATAGCCAAATGAGCGGTACAGAAAGTTTCGGTTGCTTCCATGCAGCATACGCAGCAATCAAGGCTGTGACTGCTGACGCATAATCGCCCCATGCCATCTGTGCCAGTGCATCTTGTGGAACAGCTGCATCGGATTGCCCCGGTGCGAGTAAAGACATCCCTGTAAAGCGATAAGCCTGTAACAAGAGCATAGGCAGAACAGCATGTTCAAATGACAATTTCGATAGTCGTGGCAGAATATACTCAAAAAATATGAGTCCATCTGCTAATGCTGAGACGCTAAATTGTAGCCCTAAAATAATCCAGTAATTCATGTTTTTGTCTTTCTCTTATAACGGGGTAAATTTATTGAAATTTTGTCCCATTCAAGCAGTAGCTGTACCCGTTTTCAGAATGGCACTTTCTTGGTTGAACAGGCGATACACAATATAGAGTTGTGAAATCAAGACCATCGGGAAAAAGGCAATGGCTACCAACCACATCACACCCACATAGTTGTTGAACAGGTCAACACTGATGGCAACACGCCCGACATTAGCCAGATCTACAAAGCTGATAATCGTGAAAATCCAGATTAAAGGTACTGCTAGACTGGATTTAGCACGTAAGGCAAGTGCGGCAACTAAGGCAGCTATCGCCGCGAGTAAATCGCCATAGGCAATTGCGGATAACACGTCGCGTGATACAGATGGGTCAACCTGCCCAACAACAAGCAAAGTAAAACCAGCGAAGCGAAAGACATGCACTAATAACATCGGTAAAATAGCGTCTTCAAACGACAATTTAGAGACACGAGGCAACACGTACCAGAAAAATATCAAGCTGTAGGCAATTGTTGATACGCCCGATTGTAGCCCTAAAATAATCCAATTATTCATGATGATTTCCTCTTCTGTTATGAGTTATCGCTATTTAGTAAATTGAAATTTGCTGGACGCTTTTGAATCGGGAATTGAATCTCGACCATGGTATTTTCTATATCGTCAAAACTGTAAGGTTCTATGATGATGCCGCGCATCGGTCCAGCGAATGCGTAATCATTTATCTCTGCCCATTCTCCAATCGTGCTGAAACCAAT
>DAOTXB010000413.1:0-4472 GCA_034435575.1 Anaerolineae bacterium | reverse complement strand
GATCTGACTGATGAATCCAACGGATTATTTGCCCAACATTTTCATCGTCAGGTAATCCGACCATTGAACCATGACCGCCAGGCAAAAATAGAGCGATGTAGGGAGATTCGGCATTTAATTCTCCTGTAGTAATGATATCTTCGAGCGATAAGGGCATATCGAACTTTGATTGATGTTTTCTCATAAAATCGAGAACTGCAGAATCATTCACTGGTGTTGACCAGTCTTCCAAAATTGCAGGTGAACCGGTTGGCGTTATAACATCAAACTCAAAAACAGCATCCGATAAATGCATCAGCGGCACTGCGGTTTCTTGCACGTTGTTACCAGTAGAGAACAACATCCCATTTGTCATTTCAAAGTATCGCTGTTCAGTACACAGGGCGAGTATTTTCTTATCACCTTGATACTTTCTACTTTGAAAATCAGCGGGTTGATATCCACTTTTTTTATCTACGCCTAGCATTCGTCCCAGAGGTGATGGAATGTAGCCTTGTCCATTTTGTTCTTTTGTTGGGTAAATGCCAACCATTTTTCTTATCATTTTCATGATTATTCGCCTCAAATGCTTACAAGCCGTAAGTCATTCTCATATTTTCAACAAATT
This sequence comes from Anaerolineae bacterium, assembly GCA_034435575.1. Taxonomy (GTDB): domain Bacteria; phylum Chloroflexota; class Anaerolineae; order Aggregatilineales; family Phototrophicaceae; genus JAVJSU01. The sequence continues at coordinate 3,865 of DAOTXB010000413.1, read as the reverse complement.
TTTCATCCTGATCGCGTGAATACCGATTATCAAGCGTCTTTTTCGCTCCTTCGCCAGAGACATATCTCAATGTATCTGTACCATCAGTTGATGCTTCCCAAATAATCTCCGCAACATCTTCTGGGTTTTGGTTACCTGATGTATCCATATTCGCCATTGCCTCAGTAAATGCCTGTACCAGTGGCTGATATTCCTCAAGACTTTCATCATTGGAAAAAACGAAAGATCTTCCTCCGAAATCTGTGTTCACACCACCAGGCTCAACAATCTTTACACGTCCGCCAAAAAGACGGACTTCAAAGTGTAATGCCTCAGAAAGTCCTTCAACCGCCCATTTTGAACCGTGGTAAAGAGAACCAAATGGAAAAGCCATTCTTCCTCCAATAGATGAGACATTTACGATTGTGCCACTTTTATTTTTACGCATATAAGGGAGTACCTCTTTGATTGTTTCTACTAGACCAAAGAGGTTGACATCAAATTGTCGCTTAAGCACAGACATAGGTGTTGCTTCAAGTGGACCGTAGGCTCCATACCCCGCATTATTGATCAAAACATCAACCTTACCGAAAGTCTCAATCGCTTGACTGACCGATGACTGAATTGTTTCAGAATCTAGCAAATCAAGTTTCGAAACAAGTACATTGTCACCTTTAAGCTCCAATCCATCTTCTACATTGCGCATCGTGGCAACAACATTCCACCCTTCTGCTTTGAATCTTTTTGCGGTTGCTTTGCCTATTCCGCTTGATGCACCTGTAATAAAGACTGTTTTTTGCATACTGTTTTCCTTTAATTTCATAACATAGCACAGGACATGTTTTCATTATTTATCGTAATCTAAATGGATCATCACGTCTTATACTAATCCTAGAAGGTTGTATACTTATTCAGACTCTGGTTTCGCCCTGCAATTGATGGGTACTCATCAGATACAAATTTTTGAAATCGAGTAGTTTGAAATGTCTCACCCTGAGTTGGCTGTGCTACCTGTGACAGAAGTTTTGTTAGCAGGCATCTGCAATTTAAAAGACACATCTTTTAGGGGCAAAGATGATGCACTAATTTACCCATCGTTGGGTGACTTATGAATCGCACTGCCTACATCATCGCGATGCAGAAAATCGCGTACCGCACCCCGATCACGACGGAATGTTTGCGCGTGTTGCGCTTGCTGGCGCAAGGTCACATGACCGACGACATCGCCCGCGGGATTAGGCATCTTTTCCGGGTGCGGAGACTTGCCCGCGCACCGCGAGGAACTCCGCCACACGTAAGGTGATGGCGATGCACACCCCGAACACCACCAGCCACACACCCAGCATCAGTAACCAGGGATCACCCAACGCCATACTCCGCAAGGTATTGATTGCCAGCACCGCCAACAAAATAGTCGCGAAGATGCGTAACCCAATAGCAAGTGTGCCGATCACCGACCCTGCCGCACCGGATAAGGGCATCGCGATACCGAGCGCGGCGGTAAAGGCGGCATCAAAAGCGGTATAGACGAAGATCATCACCGTAGCGGGTAACACATAGGCCAGCGCAAATGATAGGTCAAAGGGAATGTCCGTGACCTGTGATTTGATGAAGGGTAAGGTCATCCCCAGAAAGCCGAGTCGTAACAGTGCTACCATCAGATGATCGCCCCACAAGGCGCGTAATGATGCCCACCATTTGCCTAAAACGATGGTACGTGCGTCGATGTTGGTCAATACCAGCGCATCCCATGTGCCACCCGTTTTCTCACGGGTGATGCTCCGTGCAGAAAGCCCAAGCGTAATTAAAATCACCACCAGATAGAGCGCGACATTCATGGTGATGAGCATTGCTACTAGAATACCGACAATTTGCCCGGTGGTTGAAAATTGATCGACATCGGGCAATTCAATATTGAGTAGCACCGCGCCGAACAGCCCCAAGCCGAACAACATTCCCGGAATCAGCATTAATGATGCCAGCACAATCCAGATTAGACCGGAACGGCTGGTATTAATGACGTGTCGCTGATGGCGGAATTCTGCCTTTGCGATTGGATTTTGTCGAAAGTTCAAAAGTCCAGATTGTGAGACTGCCATTGATTTGCCTTCTGCGCTTGCTTATTATTAATTCAACTTATCGATTAAATCGTCCACAAAATCATCTTCGATGAACGACCCTTTTTGTAGGAGCATATCGACCTGTTCGCCGAGTTTTTCGCGTTCACGTACAGTCAATTCTTTCGCCGTCAACACGACAATCGGAATATCCTTCAGCGTTTCATCGGACTTCATGGTTTCGATCACCTGAAAACCATCCACGTCCGGCATCATTAAATCTGTGATGACCATACTGGGCTTAATCTTACGAATCAGGCTGATGCCCGCCGCGCCATTGTGCGCGAGATGCACTTCACAATCATCCCGCGCTTCAAGAATACGGCTCATCAAGCGGGCGGCGGCTTCGTTATCCTCCACGACGACGATACGCTTATTGCCCGTCTCGCCGACTGTATCCAGCGCATGGCTGATGTCTGCTTCCGGCAATTCCGGCACTTCTCGTGTGCCACTAGAAAGATCGACCAGCTTTTGCCACTGTTCGCCTAGAATTTGCGTTTCTACGGGCAGAGTATGACCGGAACAATTGACCACGACCACATCATCTGGCTTAATAATGCCCCTTTGCACCAGTTTGAACAATCCTGCAAAGGTCACCCCTGTCGCCGGCTCGACGGACATGCCATCGTTACGGGCGAGGATGCGAATGGCGTTAAAGGCTTCTTCGTCGGTGGCGGAAATAAAATGACCGCCATTTTGATCGACATAATCATAGAGCAATTCATAGGCGCGTCCGGGATTGCCAGTGGCGAGGGTGGCGATAATCGTGTTGGATTTCTCAATCGGGGTCGCCACACGCTGACCGCGATCAAACGCTTCCACCATCGGCGCACATCCGGTTGATTGGATCATCCCGAAGGCAGGGAGCGAATCCACTAAGCCAAGCTGGTGTAATTCACGAAAGCCCTTACCCACACCGATGGGTCCCATGCCACCGCTCACGCCCTGCAAGAACCAATCCGGTGAGCGCCAGCGTTTGCCATCATCTAGCTCTTTGCCCAGTTGTTCGGCGATTTCATACGACATGGTCTTCATCGCTTCGATGGCGGCAACACTTTTAATGCCACGATCCAAAAACACCCCTTTGGCTTTGGCGAATTGCGCGGCGAGAGCTTTGGTTTCGTCGTATGTGCCGGTGGTCTTGATGATCTCCGCACCATAGAGCGCCGCCTCGCGCATTTTATCGTTGGGCGTTAGGCGCGGGAAGAATGCCCAGACTTTGATGCCCGCCCGTGCGCCATAAGCAGAATAAGCAATCGCAACATTGCCGGTACTGGCGACGACCACTTCGTTCACACCCATCTCTTTGAGCGCACTAATTGCCACCGCCGCTTGCCGATCCTTAAAACTGCCCGTCGGTCCCTGGCGTTCGTCTTTGATGTAGAGGTTATTTAAGCCAAGTGCCGCGCCCAATGCGTCAGATTTGGTCAACGGGGTTGCGCCTTCGCCGAGTGTGATGATGTTTTCGGTGTCATAGAGTGGCAACACTTCATGGTAGCGCCACAGATTTGGCTTGCGCTCCCGGAACGATGCCAGCCAATTTTGCGGGTCAATGTTGCCAATTTCATAACGCGCCTCGACGATGGTTTCGCCACAGTTCGGGCACGCGCCCCCGAAGGATTTGAGTGGGGTCATCGTATGACAATAACTGCACTCTAATGTGATGGGCTTTCGCGTATGTTTCATGCCTGGTTGTTCTTCCAATTTGGTTTATATAATGGATTTTTGTTGTGCCAATGCGTATGCGTTGTTGGTTATATGAGTGTATT